>JAUWYH010000013.1 GCA_030615975.1 Candidatus Aminicenantota bacterium | reverse complement strand
TTTTTTTGTGCCTTCCTTCTTGGAAGGAGGAAATCCTATGAAGAGAAATCTATTGGTGGGAAGCCCAGAAGCTGAGAGGGCCGTGGTTAAAGCTGAGGCTCCAGGAAGCGGGATAATCTTTATGCCCGCTTTTATGGCTTCTCTGATAAGCGGATAGCCCGGGTCTGAAAGACCAGGAGTCCCGGCGTCAGAAACAAGGGCCACATCTTTGCCTTCTTTAAGCAGATGAATGATTTTTGGGATTTTTTGACTTTCTCTTGGATGATAGTAGCTTATAAGCTTTTTCTTTATTTTGTATTTATTCAGCAGTTTTATTGTCTGTCGGGTATCTTCACAGGCTATAAAAGAGACCGTTTCCAGGATTTTTAAAGCCCTGAAAGTTAAATCTTCGAGGTTTCCTATTGGGGTAGCAACAATATAAAGTTTTCCTCGAGGCTTAGATTCTCCATTTTCCCCCTGTTTGAGCATGGTTTCTACTTATCCCAATCATAAGGAAAGAGGAAGTCATGGCCAACTGTTCTGGCGGATATCTTGGCGATAGGAGGCAATTTTCTTTTGAACTCAGATTTTTTTATCAAGCTAATAATTTTTTCTACCTCTTCTTTCTTAAAGCCTGAGGCAATAACATCTTTTTTTGATTTTCTCAGGTCAACCAATTGAAAGAGAATTTTATCCATTTTCGCGTAAGAAAGACCTAGTTCTTTCTCGTCTGTTTGGTTTGTCCATAGCCCTGCAGTCGGTGTCTTTTTTCGGATTTTTTCAGGTATCCCCAAGTGAAGCGCCAGCTGCTTGATTTGAGTTTTATACAAATCTCCTAAGGGATTTATCCCGCAGGCCATATCGCCGTGAATTGTTCCATATCCTAAGAGCAATTCTGTTTTATTGCTCGTTCCCAAAATCAAGGCTTTCTCTCGAGCTGAGAAGTCGTATAAAATTGCCATCCTTTCTCTGGCCATTTTATTTCCTTTTATGATTCTGTTGTCGGTGGGGTATGTTGAGAAATAAGCGTTGACTACAGGAGAGATATTTATGATTTTTGATCGAATTCCTAAAAGCTTAGCAATCTCTTTAGCATCCTCTACATCCCTTTTGAAAGATTCCCCGTAGGGCATGATAAGAGCAAGGACGTTTGCCGGTTTTAGGGCTTTTGCAGCCAGGAAGGTACAAACAGAGGAGTCAAGACCGCCAGAAAGCCCCAGAATTCCCTTTTTGTAGTTGAATTTAGATAATTCTTGCTTGATAAATGCGGTTAGAACTTTTTCTACAAAAGATCCGTTAATCTTCATTATTTCTGATTATCCTCTTTAGGGATTCAAGGATGATTTCGGGCCTATCGTCTCTTTTGTAAGGCCATTTTTTGCGGGCTTCTCGAATATCAGCCAAGTTGATTTTTTGAATGAGAAAATCTTGATCAAGATAGGATGCTTGAGCGATAAGCTCGCCCATAGGGTTATAGATGAACGATCCTCCGGCAAAGTGCTTTCCATCTTCAAATCCAACACGGTTACAGTAAATAAGGAATGCAGAGGAGAAGCGTGAGATAGCACTTCCCATAAGCTCCCACATTCGGCTTGTCTCATAGCATTCCTTATTTGAGAGTCCTCGGCCAGGAGCTGCGCTGGGGACAATGATGATTTCCGAGCCCCCGGCAAAAAGAAGATAGCTTGCTCCGTAGTGAAGAAAATCGTAGCAGATCATCATTCCCATTTTTCCATAGGGAGTTAAAAACGTTTTAAAATTTCTGCCCTGTGCAAAAAACTTTCCTTCTTCGAACATCCCGTAAGTAGGAAGGAAAACTTTACGGTGAATATGGAGAATCTTCCCTTTTGAGAGAAAAGCAGCTGAATTGTAGAAAAGGCCTTTTTCTTTCTCTTCCACGAAACCAACGATAAGAGATATCTGACGGCTTGCCGCATTGAGCTCACCGAAGAGTGAATCCTTTTTGGGGTTCAAGGCAACTTCTTCAGTCAAATCTTTAAGGGTATAACCAGTTAAACTAAGTTCGGGAAAAATCAAAAGGTCAGCCTTTTTCTTTTTTGCTTTTTTTATGTACTTGAGATGAAGGTCAAAATTTTTTTTGACATCTCCCAAGTGAGGTGTAATTTGAGCTATGGCGACTCTCACGAATGAAAAATTACCACAATTTCTCAGGCATTGCAATTCTGACGCAAAAGATTTGAAAATTTGATTTATTTTCTCATAATATATATATGTAGAATTGAATAGTAAAAAATAACTTGTTAATTGTGAGATAAAAAGGCAAACGCTAAAGTCATTTAAAATGTATCTTTGATGAATAAACGGAATAGGCGGCAATATTAGCATGGAACATATTGGTTGTTACCTTAAGGATATCTATTTTAACAAGAAGAGCGGCCGGCTTATCTTTCGCCATCAAAACACACAGAAGTATCTTTTCTTTCAGGATGGATCTCTCATTTTTTCCAAGACGAATCAGAGACAGGAATTGATCGGCGAAGTCTTATTCAGGTTAGGAAAGATTTCAGAAGAGGTTTATTCAAGACTCGACGAATTCATCGAACCAAAACAGAAAATAGGAGAGATTTTGATCAAAAAAGACCTTATTTCCCAGGAAGAATTGTATGATGGTCTGGTATATCAAATGAGAGAGATCACTTTGAATATTTTCCCTTTTTTTGAGGGAGAAATTAGCTTCCAAGATATAAAGGGTTTTTTTGAGCATGTCCTCGAAGCAAAAATTGATGTTCCTGTTTTAATTGAGGATGGAATAAGGCGGATGAAGTTCAATCCTTCCTTGATAGAATTTTTGGAGAAGAAGGTTCCCTTTCCCAAAGGCAAAGAGTTTTTTTACCGCTTAACAGAAGAAGAGAGAGATGTGTTAGGAATAGTGAATGGCACCTCTTCGGCTGAAGGGCTTCTGCGTGCCTCATCAATGATTCCCGAAATTTTTTGGAAGAGTTTATATCTACTTTATTGTTTGGATTTGATTGATTTCGAAGGCGAAGAAAAAGCTTTCGTAGAAGAAAGACAAGTCAAGAAAGCGGCTACCGAGGAGATGGAAAAAAAGATAGATGAAGTGGTTACATTGAGCGAAGACATCGCCAATAAAACCTTTTATCAGATTTTAGATGTATCGCCCGCTGCTTCTCAGACAGAGATAAAAAAATCTTATTTTAAGATGGCTCGTAAATATCATCCCGATCTTTTTAGCGGAGAACTGTTGTCTGACGTGAAGGAAAGAATTGAGCAAGTGTTTGCCCATGTCACAAAAGCCTATGAGACCCTCAGTGACGAGGGGAAAAGGCAGAATTATGACTCCAAAATGGTGACTTACTCTCAAGAGGATAGGAAAGATTTGGCAAAAATTGCAGAAATGAAATTTCGTCAGGGAAAAACTCTCTATGACAAAGGAATGTATGATGATGCTTTGATTCTCTTAGGGGAAGCTGTCAGTTTAATAAAAGAAAAAGGAAGATATTTTTTGCTTCTAGCCCTGACTGAATCGAAGATCCCTTCACTCCATAAAAAAGCCGAGCAAGATTTCCTAAAAGCCTTAAAATTGGAAGCTTGGAGTCCAGAGGCTTACGTAGGGCTGGGCCTTTTATACAAGCAGGAAGGTCTCTTGGTTAAGGCTGAGAAGCTGTTTAAAAAAGCACTCCACCTTGACCCCGAACACACGGTTGCCCTCAGAGAGGTGGAAGCATTTGAGAAAAAGAAGAAGAAAAGAGGTCTCAAAGAGATACTCTCTTTTGAACTTCTTGGTAAGAAGAAGAAATAAAATTAGTCTTTTCCGATAAGCTTTAAAAACTCTTTTTCCTCAAGAGCAGAAACGCCCAGAGTTCGGGCGCGAACGAGTTTTGAGCCCGGAGATTCGCCGATGATGACATAATTTGTTCTTTGACTTACCGAGTATGAGACTTTCCCTCCTAATCTTTCAATAATTTCTTCGGCTTCCTCTCTGGTGAGAGTGGTAAGTTTTCCGGTCAGAACAAAGATTTGTCCAGCCAGCGGCTTCTCTCTCTCTTTTTCTTCCTTAATAGAAAAGTTGAGGCCGGCTTCTTTGAGTTTTCTTAAGAGTTCAATGTTTTCTGGCTGTTTAAAAAAGAAAATAATGCTTTCAGCTACCTTAGGGCCGACATCTTCTATCTGAGTTAGCTCCTCAAAGGAAGCTCCAGCAAGGGCATCTATGCTTTTGAAATGGGCAGCCAGAACCTGAGCCGTTCGCTCCCCTACATACCTTATTCCCAAGGCATAAATCAGGCGAGCCGCATCTCTTTGTTTTGAATTTTCTATTTCATCCAATAGATTCTGGGAGCTTTTAGGCCCCATTCTTTCAAGGCCTGCCAGGTCTTCGAACTTTAGAGAATATAGGTCTGGGATTTTTTTGACCAGCCTCTTCTCTAAAAGCTGGTCCAATAGAGCCTCGCCCAAGCCTTCAATATTCATAGCTCGTCGAGAAGCAAAGTGGAATAGAGATTCTCTTAATCGTGCAGGACAGGAGAGGTTCGAGCAGCGAGAAATCGCTTCTCCTTCAGGCTTGAAAGTTGAAGAATGGCAGACATGGCACTTAGATGGAAAAGTAAATTTAGCCTCTTTTCCTGTTCGTCTTCCTTTTATAACAGAAACAACTTTGGGGATAACGTCTCCGCTTCTTTCGATCAGAACGTAATCTCCGACTCTTATATCTTTTTTTTTGATTTCATCTTCATTATGGAGGGTTGATCGAGTGATGGTTATTCCTGAAAGTTTCACCGGTTCTAAGATTGCCACAGGAGTCAAGGCGCCTGTTCGCCCCACCTGAATGATGATATTTTTTATCTTTGTTGTTGCCTGCCGGGCGGGAAATTTGAATGAAATAGCCCATCGAGGAAACTTGGCTGTGCTGCCGAGAAGATTTCGCTGCTGAGTAGAATTGGCTTTGATAACGACTCCATCAACATCATAATCCAGGCTATCCCTTTGTTTGTACCATTCTTCCCAAAATGAAATGACTTCCTCTAGAGAAGAGCAGAGGCGTGAGTAAGGATTTGTTTTGAAGCCCAACTCTTTAAGCGCCTTAAGATTTTGCCATTGGCTCTCTTGTTCCTTGCCCTGGAGGAAGATGGAATAGAGAAATACATCCAACCTGCGCGAAGCCACTTCTTTTGGATCGAGGAGACGAAGAGAGCCGGCTGCTGCATTCCTGGGGTTGGCAAAAAGAGGTTCGCCTTTTTCTGCCCTCTCTTTGTTTATTTTTTTGAAAGATTCAAAGGGTAAATAGATCTCTCCCCTGACTTCAATTTCACGATTATCATCTATTTCAAGAGGAAAACTTCGGATGGTCTTAACGTTAGGAGTGACATTATCTCCTCTAAACCCGTCTCCTCTAGTTACCGCCAGAGAGTATTTACCTCGGCGATATATTGCTGAAATGCCTAAGCCATCTATTTTTAGTTCAGCCACATATTCTATTTTTTGAGAAGGTATGATTTTTTTTATCCTCTCTTCAAACTCCCTTAATTCCTCCACGCTGTAGCAATTATCCAGGCTAAGCATTGGCGACCGGTGCTCAACAGATACGAATCCTTCAAGGGGTTGTTCTCCAACTCTTTGAGTGGGAGATTCAGGGATGATAAGCTCGGGAAATTGGCTCTCGAACTTCTCAAGCTCTTTAACCAGGAGGTCAAATTCGTAGTCGGAGATCTGAGGGTCATTATCTACATAATATTTTTTTTCAAAATACTTTATTTGCTCTCTCAGTTTTTTTATTTTTTTTGCTGCTTCATCAAGTGATAAGGACTTCATGACCACCTTTCCTCCGGATTTGATATAGATTAGTCCTCTTTTCTCCCGTTTGTGTGGATACATGAATAATATAATAGAAGGGGTAAAAGTTCAAATTACAAAAAAAGGGGTAAGCATTTCATTTTATGTGATGCCTAATCTTTTTTTTGTTTCTTCGATAAGCTTATTAAATTTCTCTAAAACGGCTTCCTGCTCGGCCTTAAGCTTTTGGATGGCTTTTTCTTCTGCATCTATGTTTGCCAGGAGTTTCTCCATTTCTTTTTTTTCATCATCAGAGAGATCCTCTTCGGCTTTGTCTTCGAATTTTTTGTTGAATGTTTCAGTGAGCTCTTCCAATTTTTTGGTTTTCTTTGAAAGCTCTTTCACTTTTTCGTTATATCTAAGCTCTTTATTTCCAGAAAAGAAAAGTCTTTCAGCTAAATCCATGGCTTTTTTGGAATGCGAAGGAGAGAGGAAGCTGGCATCAAGCAGGTGTTTGATGGCTTCTTGGGATTGAGAAGGATTCTTTTTACCTTTTCCAGCCAAGATAATACCGATGTTATAAGCGATTTCTCCGCTCTTTTGTTTGGCATAAGCTTGCTTAAAATATTTTAATGCCTCTTCTTTTTTTCCGTTTCGGTATAAAGTCTTTGCATAAAAAGCGCAGCTTCTAAAGTCTTTAAGAGCTTCGTTAGCAATCTTAAATGCTTTTTCGGCTTCGTTGTAGAATTTGAAATCATAAAGGGATTTTCCTATTTTTTGCAGGCTCTTGGCGATTTGAATATTTTTCAAGATCTTATAAGAATTTATATAGGAATCCACAGCTCTTTTGAGATCTTTTGCTTTTTCAAGAGCCTGTCCATGGGCAAGGTATCCTGCTCCGATAAACTTATTCCACTCAGCTGGAGACATTGTTGCGGACTCTTTGTTTTTATTAGCTTTTGCAATTTGAATGGTTTGGAGGGCATAGTTTTTTGCCTTTTCTAAATTCTGCCCGAGCTGGCTATAGAGCCCGGAAAGTTGGAGGTAAATCTGAGATTTGGTGTAGTCATCCAAGTCACCCATTGCCAATGCCTTCTCCCCATAATTAATTGTTTCCTTGGCTTTTTTGCCTCTGTAGCGGAGGAGACAGAGATTAGCGTAAACATGATTTTCGTATTTTGTTCCTTTTCCTCCATATTTTGTGAGATACTCTTTGAGGAGCTTGACTTTTTGATCGATGTTTTGGGTTGTAACAGCCTTGATGTATTCTTCATCAGCAGTGGTGTTTTGAGCGCTCAAAGAGACAGAGATAAAGAGGAGTATGACCAATGTGGTCAGCACTGTTTTTTTCATTTCTTAACCTCTATTCAAAATTTTTTGAATGATAGCGTTCTTAGATGAAAATGTCAATATGAGAGTTTTTTATTATTTATACTCAGAATAAATATGCTAGCAAATTATGTACCAAATTTGAAGCATAAACATAAACGGGGAACGGGCCCTACATCTGTGTTTCTAGCCTTCTCGCTTATTTGGACATTTTATACGACATAATATAAAATAAATTAGTGGGATTCAAAAAGAGAGAGTTCCTTTTGCTTTTTTTGGAAACTATAGGTAAACCTTTGAAACAATCTATCCTTCTAAAAGGTCATTCAAGCTTCAGGATAGGGGGGATGGCTGATTATTTTTTTGAAGCCTCTTCCACCCTTGAGCTTGTAAATGCCGTTTGTTTAGCCCGAGAATACTCTCTCTCTTATTATGTTATAGGAGGTGGATATAACATTCTGTTCGATGATGATGGATTTCGTGGCTTGATCATAAAAAATGAGGCTAGGGGCTTTAGGCGGGAGAATAAAAAAGAGGAGATAGAAGTATTATCAGGAACTCCTTTGAAAGATTTGGTTCGATTTTGTATGAAGGAAGGGTTGAGCGGTTTTGAATTTTTAGCCGGGATTCCTGGGACAGTAGGAGGGGCTGTTTTTAGCAATGCTGGAGCTTTGGGAGAAAACATCGGAAATTTTTTAAAAGAGGCTCTTCTCCTTAATGATAAGGGAGAAGAGGCGAGAGTTAAGAGAGAATATTTTGCCTTCAATTATCGGCATAGTTTTCTCAAACAAAAGCACGATCTCCTTTTAAAGGCTGTTTTTGTTCTTCAAGAAGGAGAGCGAGAGAAGATAAAAGAGAGGATTGAGGAAAATTTAGAGAAGAGAAAAATAAAGCATCCTCCAGAGGATACGGCCTGTGCTGGGAGTTATTTTAAAAATCCAGTTTTTCCTGATGGAGAGAAAGTGACGGCTGCCTATCTTTTAGAACAAGTCGGAGCTAAGGCTCTTAGAGTAGGCGAGGCCACTGTGTTTCCCTCTCATTCGAATTTTATCATCAACCAGGAGAAAGCTTCCTCCCGGGATATTCTTTCCTTAGCTTCGGAACTTAAAAGACGAGTAAGAGAAAAATATGGCATCGAGCTTGAAGAGGAAGTCATTTTTCTTCCAGCAAATTCCTCAATGCCTTAATTTTTTGAGGAGAAAGTTTTTTTTCTCTTTTAGCTATTTCCAGGGCTTGAGTGGCCAGTTTGGAATACACTTCATGATAGAGGGGGAGATTTTGTAAAGACATAAGATGCTTCTCTATGGATTTACGGTCTCCTCTTATCACAGGTCCAGTCAAAGAGCAATCGATGTTAAATTTTTTTACATTATGTAAAGTTCCTTGCACCAAAGGAAGAAGGATTCGGGAGGCTTCTTCGTCTTTAAAACCAATCCTTGAAAGGAGAGACGTTGCTGTGTCCAAAAGTACGACAAAGAAGTTAGAAGCGAAACTGCAGGCTGCGTGATAGAGCGGCTTATCCTCGGCCTGAAGGATAAAGAAATGTCCGCCGAGGTTGCGAACAAGTTTTTTTCCGAGGGATAAAGCCTCGAGGCATCCTTCAAGTCCAAAATAAATCCCTTTAAACTGTTTAATGTCTGGACGTTTTTGAGCAAAGGATTGGACAGGATGGAATGAGGCGGTTATGGCGCCCTTTGTTTTAAGAGGTTTAAGAATTTCTGCCGAAAGGAGACCGCTGCAGTGAAAAACAAATTTTTTTGACCATTCTATACTCGATGCCGCAAGCTCTCTGGCGACTTTTTCGATTATCCCATCAGGCACACAGAGAATAACAAGATCTCCTCTTCTTGCTGTCTGGATATTATCCGTCAAAGGTTTCCCATTTCCTATGATTTTTTGGCTTTCTTTTGCCGAAGAGAGGCTCTTGCAGGAGAGAGCTTTTAAGCCGTATCCAATTTTCGAGAGTGCGTATCCCAAGGAGGCACCGAGTCGGCCAGCCCCGATTATGGAAACATCCATCATTTTTTGTTTTTAAAAATTTTGAGCCACTGGTTGACTTCAAGAGGCGAAAGGGAGATTGTCTTTTTTTTCGTTTCTAAAGATTTTTTGTATGCTTTTAGGGTGGTTTTTAACTTTTTGTCAAATTCTTTACAACTTAAGGATTTTGCTCCTTTTGCCTTAGCAAAGTGTTTAATTTCTCGGTCTGAGGAGACAACGTAGAATCTGCGAAAATCTGTCTGTTTTGAAATTATTTTCTTGATAACAATATCGGCGTCCTCGCCGGGGGGAGGATAAATAACAGAGAAGGATTTTTTTTGAAGTTCTTCAGTGATTAAATTTGGATCAAGAAGGCCGTCGAAAACCAAAAAAATTTTTGTCCTTTTGAATCTTTGGAAAATCAATAATTTAGAAACTAAATCGTACCTGCTTTTTGGATCCTTCAAATCGGAAGGCGAGGAATATCCGATGAAATTGTTACCGTCGATTAAATAAGCCACTTGAAGAGGCGTGAGGCTTTACTCAACAGGGTTATAAACCTAAAGAGTGTAGGATTCGCCTGGTTTGAGGATGATGACTTCTGCAAGATTTTGGACTCTTTTCTTAAAATCTTCAGGGTCAGCGCTCACTATGGGAAATGTTCCATAATGGATGGGAATCACTTTTTTGGCTTGGATAAATTCGACAGCTTTAGCTGCCGAAGGGACGCCCATGGTGTACCTGTCTCCTATAGGGAGAAAACAGAGGTCAGGATGGAAGAATTCTCCGATGAGTTTCATATCATAGGTGAGTGCAGTATCCCCGGCATGATAGAGAGTCTTGCCGTCCAATTCGATGACAACTCCAGCTGGGTCTCCTTTTTCAGCCGAATGAATAGCCGTAACCATGTGCACTCTTACGCCATTTGCTTCAACTGTGCCCCCTACATTCATTCCTTCAGCCGTTATGCCTTCTGCTTCACCCTCGACTGCCACCTCATGAATAGCAACAAGGGTGGCACCCGTTTTTTTACAGATGGGGAAGGCATCTCCTAAATGGTCGTCGTGATGATGGGTGACGATGACAACATTTGCCTCTTCGATTTCTTCAGGTGTGGTTGAGGCAGCAGGATTGCCAGTCAAAAAAGGATCGATGTATACTGTTTTTGAACCTTTGATTTTTATCCCTGAGTGTCCTAACCAGGTAAGTTCCATCGTTTTTACCTCCTTTTTTAAGATTGTACTTTTCAGATGATTAAACTTTTTCCCCAGGTTATCCAGGTGGCCAACTCATCCGCCTTCCTCCTAAGAGATGGAGGTGGATATGAAAAACTTCTTGGCCTGAATCTTTTGCCGTGTTGAGGACTAATCTGTAGCCCGTTCGAGCAATTCCTTTTTCTTTAGCAATCTGGCGGGCCTTTAAGAGAAGATCGCTCAGGACCTCTTTTTTTTCTTCTGGGATATCGTTCAAAGAGGCAAAGTGTTTTTTGGGAATGAGCAAGATGTGAATCGGAGCCTGAGGGTTGATATCGTTAAATGCGATGATATTTTCGTCTTCAAACACAAAATCGGATGGAATTTCTCTTTTTATGATTTTACAAAAAATACAATTTTCCATTTAAAACCTCTTTTGCAGTTCACAAGATAGAGTTCGCTTCCCTGCCGTTTCTCCGTTTCGTTTCGTCATTTCTTCTTTTTATCCTTTCTCCTCATCTTTTATTCTTTGGATGGGAGCGCCGAGAGATTTAAGCTTCTCTTCAATTTTCTCATAGCCTCTATCTAGGTGTTCTACTTCATTGATGATCGTTTCTCCGCTGGCAATCAGCCCTGCAAGGACAAGAGATGCTGAAGCCCTTAAATCTATGGCTATGGTCTCTGCTCCGGAGAGGAGAGTTTTTCCCTTGACTATTGCTTTGTCTCCGAAGACTTCTACGCTGGCACCGAGACGAAGAAGCTCGTTTATATGAGAAAATCTCCTGTCAAAGATGGTCTCGGTTATGATAGATCTTCCGCCAGCTTGTGTCATCAAAACAATAAACTGAGCCTGCATATCTGTCGGAAACCCTGGATAGGGGGATGTAGTCACATCTTGTGGTCTTATCTGCGGACTTCCTATGACCCGTAAGGTATGATTGTTTAATCTTTCTATTTTTGCTCCTGAGTATCTCAACTTTTCGATGACGGTGTCGAGATGATCGGGTTGCATATGGGATAGAGTGAAGTTCCCTCTGGTTAAAGCGCCGGCAACAAGGAAAGTTCCAGCTTCTATTCGGTCGGGTATGATTTCATGGGTGGCTCCGCCAAGCTCTTCTACTCCTTTAATCTGGATGGTCTCTTGACCAATACCGTCGATTTTAGCTCCCATTTTAACTAAAAGCTCACAGAGATTTGCAACCTCGGGTTCTAGAGAGCAGTTTTTTAGAATCGTTTCTCCCTGAGCTAAAGAGGCAGCCATGACAAGGTTTTCTGTTCCTCCTACGGTTTTTTTATCGAATTCGATCTCTTTGCCGTGGAGCCTTCTTGCTTCAGCTTGAATATAGCCGTGCTCGAGATTGATCAAAGCGCCCAATTTTTCTAATCCATGGATATGGAGGTCTATGGGCCGAGAACCGATTGCACAGCCACCGGGCAAGGCTACCACAGCTTTTCCGTGCCGAGCTAAAAGAGGGCCTAAAACGAGGATTGAGGCTCTCATTGCCCGGACCAATTCATAAGAGGCTTCCTCAAAACGAATTTTTTTTATTTGAACGGATAATGAATTTTTTTTGATATGATATTCTGCCCCCAGCTCTTTCATCAATGTGAGAATTGTAAAAACGTCTTTCACCAGGGGTACATTCTTCAGCCGTATTTTTTCTCGAGTAAGAAGGGAAGCAGCGATGGCAGGCAAGACAGCATTTTTGGCTCCACTGATTTTGACTTTCCCCTTGAGTTGGAGGTCATGATTTCCCAATATTCTGATTTTGTCCATCTGTAACAATTCTAAAGTAATATACCTTAAAATTCAATACAGCCTTTTATAGAGGCTCTTTTATATTGACTAATGTTTAGTTGTGTTTTATTAATCAAGGAAAGGAGGTTTTTATGGGTAGTGTTCCCTATTCTAAAGAGTGGATGTTTTTAAAGCTGTAGAGATATATCACGCAACTTTGGGACAAAGCCAAATTTAGAGAAACCAGAATATTATAAATGGAGGCGTCAAATGAGAATGCTTATCGGTGAAAAATGGGTTGATAAGGATGAGAAGATTGAAGTCCTTAACCCATTTAACAATGAGCTTATCGACACCGTTCCTTCTGGCGATAGAAGCGATGTAGAAGCTGCCTTTCAGGCGGCCGAAGAAGGATTTAAAATCAACCGCAACATACCTGTTCATCAGCGGATTTCTATCCTTTATAAAACTGCAGAAATACTGAAAAGCCATCAGGAGGAATTTTCCAGAACGATCGCTACCGAAGGGAGCAAAACTATTAAGGAAGCCAGAAAAGAAGTGAGCCGCTGTATTGATACGATTACGATCTCTGCTGAAGAAGCCCGAAGAATAGTGGGAGAGACTATTCCCTTTGACAGTAGAGAAGGTTCTGAGAATAGAGTGGGCTACTATTACCGTTTTCCTATTGGCATCATCCTTGCTATTACCCCTTTCAATGACCCGTTGAACTTGGTGGCTCATAAAGTTGGCCCAGCTATTGCAGGGGGAAACGCGGTTGTTCTCAAACCAGCTACAGTTACTCCTCTCTCAGCTCTAAAATTAGGGGAGGCTTTTATCGAGGCAGGTCTTCCCTGGAAAATTTTAAACATTGTCACTGGTCATGGCTCGAAAATCGGTGATGCTTTGGTCAAAGACCCAAGAGCGAGGATGATATCTTTCACTGGGGGAACTGAGGTCGGCGAGGAAATCGTGAGTAAAGCGGGACTTAAGAAGATAGGCATGGAGCTTGGCTCAAACTCTCCGGTTATCGTCATGGATGATGCCGACCTGGAGCAGGCAGTCGAACTGTCTGTCTCCGGAGCTTTCTGGGCCGTAGGACAGAACTGTTTAGGAGTGCAGCGAATTTATATCCATAAAGATGTCTATGATGAGTTTGAAGAGATGTTTGTGGCACGGACAAAAAAAATGAAAGTTGGCTTTCAATTGGAAGAAGACACAGACATGGGACCCATGATTACCGAAGGAGAGGCTGAGCGAGTGGAGATGTGGATTAAAGAAGCGTTAGAGGCAGGGGCTGAACTTTTAGCTGGAGGAAAAAGGGAAGGTACTCTCTTCGAACCAACAGTCTTCAGAAACATGCCCAGCAGTGCCAAGTTAAACTGCGAAGAGGTTTTTGGGCCCGTGGTCAATCTTTATAAAGTTTCTTCTCTGGATGTGGCGATCTCCTTGGCTAATAGCGTCAAATATGGTCTTCACGGGGCTATCTTTACCCGTTCTCTTTCAAATGCCTTCAAAGCTATTAAGGAACTCGATGTCGGAGGTGTTATGGTCAATGACTCCACAGATTATCGAATAGACATGATGCCCTTTGGGGGAGTGAAATGGAGCGGCCTCGGACGGGAGGGGATAAAGTTTGCCCTTCTTGAGATGACAGAGCCAAAAATTGTCTGTTTTAATCTGTAACTGTCAAAGAGAGCAGAGTGCTTGATCGAGGTCAGCAATAATATCGTGGGGATCTTCCGCGCCCACACAGAGTCTTATCATTTGAGGGGGAACATCAGCCTTTTCACGGGCTTCTTCACCTTGCTGGAGATGAGTGGATATAGCTGGAATAGTAGCAATACTTTTAATGCGGCCTAAATCTCCTGCCCTTAAGATGATCTTAAAATTGTCAAAAGCTTTACGGGCGTTTTGAGGAGGCCCATCCACTCGAAAGCTCAAGAGATGGCCATAACGGTATATTTCATTTCCCTTTCCATCATCTGAATCCACTAGCTTCATGTATCTTTTTGCTAGAGCATGAAGAGGAAAAGTGGGCAACCCAAGATAATCTACCTGGTAAACTCGGGGGTGCTGACTGAGAAATTCTGCGACCTTCTGGCTATTTTGGCTCAAGAAGTCCATTTTGGAGCGAAGTGTGCGAAGGTCATTCAGAGCGAAAAGAGCATTCATGGGAGAAGCTGCTGGTCCATTATCCCTATAGGGGAAAAACTTTATGTATTCAGCAAAACTTTCCTTGAAAAGTGGATTATCGTTTTTTATTTTGGTAATGATAGGTTTGCGGCTGATCAAGGCTCCTCCCATAGCAAGCCCCCCAGAAGTGATAGATTTAGTTAAGGAATGAATCACAATATCTGCGCCGTAAGCGATGGGGCGCATCAAGGCAGGAGTAGCACAGGTAGAGTCGATGATGAAAGGAATTTCCCAGGAGTGGGCCAAATCCGAAACCGTCTTAACATCGCAGAAGGCTTGCTGGGGATTGCTCGGTGCCTCTGAGAATAGGAAGCGCGTGTTTTCATCAATTTTTGCCTTCCACTCTTCTATATCCTCTTGATCGTGCACCCAGCGGACTTCTATTCCCCGTTCTTTCATTTTTCTGACCGAGAAATGCTGGAAAGTGCCTCCATATATCTGGATGGAGGAGACAAAATTTATTCTCTCCGGGCCTTGGTTCTGTTTCACAAGAAAGGAGTCTACAGCCAGCATGATGGCCGCCATTCCAGAAGCAGTCACCACACAGGACGTATCGTAGCCGGTCTTGTATCCTTCAAGCAAACCAAGAACCCATTCCAAATAATATGTGGTAGGATTGGCAAAGCGGGTGTAGCACCAGGTTGGGATTAAATGGGCAAGAGCAGCCTCCATTTCATCTGAGTCCCGGTAGGCCTGGGCCGTGGAAAGATAAAGAGGCTCAATGACTGCTCCCTGGTTCTGGTTTAAAGCTTCCTCTGCGGTGTAGAGGCCATGAACAGCTATAGTGTCAAATTTGAGCTTTTTTATTCGAGCAATATGTTCTTCTCTTTGGATTAAAAATTTTTTTGCTTCTTCGATATATTTCATAACGCCTGGCGTGTATTTTTGCTTTTCACTCATGATTTCTCCTTCCTTAAATCAGAGTTTTCCTTTATTTTTTTTCCTGATTTCGCTTTAATACAGCGCTCAATCTCCTTACACCCACAACAATCTGTTCCTTTGTAGGATAGGAAAAATTTATCCTCATGGTGTTGTATCGGCGTAAACCTTCTGGATAAAACACTTCCCCTGGGATAAAAGCCACCCTTTCTTCGATCGCCATGTAGAAGAGATCTAAAGTATTGATATTCTCTGGAACTGTTATCCAGAGGAACAATCCTCCATCAGGTTTTGTCCACTTAACACCCATTTCTTCAGGGAAATTTTCTTTTATGGCTTCTAGAAAGAAATTAAGTTTTTCAGAATAATACTTTATGGTTTTTTTGAAATGGGCTTCCAGGTCGTATTCCCTCAAGAATGAAGTGCAAATATCCTGATTGAGTTTAGGAGTGTTGAGAATATTTCCTCCCTTTATTAAGGAGAATTTTCTGATGACTTCTGGGGGGCCTATGTTAAACCCAACTCTAATGCCAGGGCAAAGGATCTTGGAGAAAGTGTATAATCCGATTACGTTTCCCTGATTTTTGTCCAGAGAATAGATAGAAGGAATATTTTCTCCTCTGTATCTCAACTCCCTGTAAGGGCTGTCCTCCACTATAGGAATACCGTACTTTTTCCCTAGGGAAAGAATGGCAAGTCTTTTCTCAAGACTCGAAGTTATACCTGAAGGATTCTGAAAATCCGGAACCACATATATAAATTTCGGATTCTTGCCTTGCTCAATGGATTTTTCTATCTCTTGTTCCATACCCTTTACGTCAGACCCATCTTCTTCTAAATCCAGGGCTATGTACTTTGCATCTTCCATCTCAAAAGCCGCTAAGGCCCCTCCAAATGTAGGGAGATCTGTGACGATAAGGTCTTGGGGCTCAAGGAATAGTCTTCCGACCAGATCTATCCCGTGCTGTCCAGATGTTGTGATCATTATGTTTTCAGGTTCGATGTGAATATTATCTGTCTTGAGGTAATCTATTATCGCCTCCATCAAATCTTTTTCTCCAGG
>JAUWYH010000171.1 GCA_030615975.1 Candidatus Aminicenantota bacterium | reverse complement strand
TCATTCTTATGGAATGGACCATTCTCAAACAGAAAAACTTTTAGAAAAATTTGCCTCTTTGCAACACGAAGACAAACTATGCGAGCTTGCCAATCCTAATCTCCCCATTCTGTCTCCCAAAAAGGGAACGATCATTTTCAGGGATGTTATCATAGGAGAACATGTCGAACCGAATAAAATCCTTTTTACTGCATCTGAACTTAATACTCTATGGGCAATTCTGGATGCCTATGAGAAGAATTTACCATTTATCAATAAAAAAAGTAATGTTACTACCATATCCCCTCTTTATCCTGAAAAAGAATTCGCTGGAAAAATTGCTTACATAAGTGATCTTATCGATGAAAAGCTACGAACAATAAAAATCCGAGTGGAGGTCACAAACAACGAAGGATTGCTCAAACCTAACATGTACATCCAAGGAATTATCGAAAACAAGGCCATAGCAAAAGAAATAATAGCCGTACCTGAGGAGGCTGTTCAAAATCTGAACCAAGAAAAAATAGTTTTTATCCTTGAGGAAGAGAATATTTTTGCTGTCCGTCATGTTGAGCTGGGTGATAAAGTAGGTATCAAAAGGATTATAACTAGTGGTCTGAAAGAAGGAGAAAGAATAGTGGTAAAGGGAGCTTTCAGCCTGAAGGCAGAGCTCACGAAGAAAACTTTCGGTCAAGCGCATGTGCATTAGTCGAAAAAAAATTTCAATGCGAAATATCTGAAAAAATCCAACAGAAATATATGCAAACTACCTGCATCCCTAAAAATTTTAAGAGTTATCAAGGTCAATGATATCAAGAATCATAAGTTTCTCTTTAAAACAAAGGCTGTTCATTGTCTTGGCCACCGCAGTCGTGGCCTTTTTAGGCTTGCTTTCGTTCCAACAACTTCCCATAGATGTTTTCCCGGATCCATCCCCTCCTCTAGTTCAAATTTACACCGAAGCCGAAGGCATGGCTCCTGAGGAAATTGAAAGGCTGATTTCCTATCCCGTAGAATCTTCCATGTTTGGATTGCCTCAGGTAAAAAACATCCGTTCTTTTTCCACCTTTTCTTTATCCATAGTCAATGTCTATTTTAAAGATAAAACAGATATATACTGGGCAAGACAACTCGTCTCGCAACGCCTGCTCGAAGTCGCTGATCACATTCCTGAGCAGGCCCACAATCCTGTTTTAGGCCCTATCACAACCGGACTCGGGCTGGTTTATCTTTATTATTTAGAGGGAGAGGCATATTCACCCTTAGAGCTCAGGACCATTCAGGACTGGCTAGTAAAATATGAATTAAAATCTGTACCTGAGGTATCCCAAGTCTTAAGTATCGGAGGAGACGTCAAACAATTCCAGATTCTTGTCAGTCCGCACTCACTTCTCAAGTACAACCTCACCATTTCTGATCTCATAGAAAAAATCCGGAAAAACAACCAAAATGTCGGTGCCAGTTTCATCACCAAGGGAAAAGAAGAATACATAGTTCGAAGCATAGGGCTCGTTCAGACTATTGAAGACCTTGAAAATATTGTTATCGCTAATTACCAAGGAACTCCTCTATTTTTGCAAGATATTGCTTCTGTTCAAATCCTCCCTGCTATTAAAAGAGGAGCCGCCCTGGCCAATGGGGAAGGAGAAAAAGTCGTTGGCATGGTTCTCAAACTCTTTGACTCCAACACGGCAAGAGTCATCCAGAACATAGAGAAAAGAATTGTTGAGATAAATAAATCCCTTCCTCCAGGAGTAAAAATTGTTCCCTTTTACAACCAGGCTTCCCTGGTTAAAAAGTGTTTTTCCACAGTCACAACTAATCTTTTATTTGGTATTGCCCTCGTTATCATCGTCCTTTTCCTGTTTATGGGAAATTTTCCTTCAGCCTTAATCGCAGTCTTCTCTCTGCCTTTCTCTATTCTTTTTTCTTTTATCATGATGCAGCGAATGAATCTCGCTGCAGACTTAATGTCTTTCGGAGGATTTGCCATAGGCATTGGCTTGATTGCAGATGCAGCTATCATTCTGGTCGAAAATACTCATAGGCATCTCCAATTAGCTCAGGAAACAAAAATTCATGCTATTATTTCGGCAGGGAAAGAAGTAGGGAGACCTCTGTTTTTCGCGATTGCCATAATCATCCTGGTCTTCCTTCCCATCTTTACCCTGACTGGTGTGGAAGGAGTCATGTTTCGGCCCATGGGCTATACCATCTCTTTTGCTCTAGCGGGCTCTCTAATTTTCACCCTGGTTTCCGTCCCAGCTCTCTCTTATTATTTCTTGAAAAGAAAGAAAAAGATAACACAAGAGCCATTCTTAATAAGAAATATTAAAAAAGCTTATCTTCCATTCTTTGAACTCTGCCAGAAACACCGAAAAAAGGTATTTCTCGTCACTTTTCTCATTTTTCTCATTGGCCTTGTATTAATACCATTTTTAGGAAGAGAATACATTCCCTATTTAGAAGAAGGAACTCTCCATCTCAGAGTCACGCTCGATCCCAACATCAGCCTTCAAGAGACTATTTCTCTTACATCATCTATAGAAAGAACCCTAAAAGATATTCCTGAAGTAACAGGTATCCTAAGCCGAATTGGCAGAGGGGAGGTCGGAAGCCACGCCCACTTTGTGAACGATGCTGAAATTCTCATTCAGATAAAACCCATCCAAAAATGGAAACACTTCAAGAATAAAGATGAACTCATCGAAGAGATTGAACATCATTTGGAGAAATTTCCTGGATTAAATCTCAATATGACTCAACCTATTGCCCATAACTTGGACGAACTCATTACAGGAGTAAAAGCGCAGCTCGCTATAAAAATATATGGCGAGGACTTTGAGATTCTCAAGGAAAAATCCATACAGATAAAAGATCTGATCGCATCCATAAAGGGAGCAGCAGACGTTCAGGTAGAACAGTTTACGGGTCAAAATCACATCAAGATCATTCTCCAAAGAGAAAAGATCGCCCGCTATGGAATGAATATCAGAGATATCCAGGAAACCATCAAGGCTGCTGTGGGGGGAATTACCTTAGGGCAGGTTTATGAAGGCCAGAAAAAATTCGACATTTTCCTCAGGTTTGAGCCTAAATTCAGAAAGGGGATCGAGCAAATCGAAAGTCTTCTCATTCGTCTCCCTGGCAAAGGTCAAATTCCTTTGAAACATCTTGCTTCAATCGAGGAAGTTGTCGGCCCCCGCTTAATCAATCGAGAAAACAACAAGAGATTCATCACCATTCAATGTAACATCCGGGGAAGGGATATCGGCAGGTTTGTGGATGAAGCTCAGAAAAAAATTGATAACAACATTCAGCTTCCCCCCGAATTCTTGGTCAAATGGGGCGGGCAGTTCGAACTGCAACAACGGGCAAACAGAAGGCTAGCGATCATTACACCTATTACATTAGCTTTAGTCGCACTTTTGCTCTTCTCCACCTTCTATTCTTTCCAAGAGGTTCTCATCATCCTCATCAATATTCCTTTAGCCTTAACGGGCGGAATCATAGCGCTAAAAATCTCGGGCCTCTATCTGAGCGTGCCTGCTTCTATCGGTTTTATCGCTATTTTTGGTATAGCCCTTGAAGATGGCCTCGTGCTTCTTTCCGCCTTTCACCGACACCTTAAGCAAGGGGCAACGATGAAGGAGGCCATCATCGAAAGTGTCAAAATAAAAATAAGACCTGTTTTGATGACAACTTTTACCACAATTTTTGGCATCCTGCCATTGCTTTTAGCCAGAGGACCAGGTGCAGAAATTCAAAGGCCTCTGGCTACCGTCGTAGTTGGCGGACTTTTTACCTCAACTATTGTTACTCTTATCGTTCTACCTCTTGTCTATCAGACTTTAAAAAAAACAAAGACAGAAGGATGATGCCTGATCAGAAAAAACAGTCTAATAGGTGATCCCTTTCTTGAT
>JAUWYH010000087.1 GCA_030615975.1 Candidatus Aminicenantota bacterium | reverse complement strand
ATAAGGGGAATAAAAAAGACGAAGAAAAATCCCCAACTGATACTACCGTATCCTTTTGCAATCAAATTAATCAATCCAAAGGTTGATATTCCTAGACTGGCTAAAAGAAGTGCTATAGCCACAAGAGGCCTTTGCCATGATAGAAGTTTTTTTCCTTTTGCCCTGAGAGCTGAGTGGATTCGTTCGTTAACGGCATGAATGAACCCAGTTCCTGTTTCGATTAAAGTTCCAAACAGGACAACCTGGAAAAGAATTAATAAAAAGGGAAATCCAGTTTGATGAAGGACGTAGATAGCTGGAACTTCTTCTGGCAAAACATCTGGGTAATGGCCGAGCACGGCAATATAAAATAAAAAGCCAGGAAAAATCCCAATCAACCCCCCGATTAAGCCAGCAGAGAGAGCTTCTTTTCGTGTCTCAACATGAGTGATACAAAAAAGGACAGCAGGAATAACTCCCATGTTGTAAAGCGCGTATTTGAATCCTCCCAGCGCCCATTTAGGAAGAATGACGGCAGAAGATAAATTTTTCTGAATCTCCGGGCCAAATTTAAGGAGAGCAACCACAAAAAAAGCTGCATAGACAAGATAGAGGATAATCGACCAGCTTGAAAGGAATTTTTCAATCCATCCGCCCCCTTTGAAGGTTAAAAATCCTATGGCAGCTAACATAAACATAACTCCCGCCATATAGGGAATGTTGAAATTATCTCTGAGCAAAACGCCGGCCGCAGAGCCGATTACAGCCAGAACTATAAACAACAGAATAAAATAGAGGATTTCAAAAATAAACCAAAAAGGACCAAGCAATTCCATGAAAAATGTTCGATAATCATAAGCACGATATATTCGGGAAAATTCAAATGTTAAAGCTAGTAATATTGACCATAAAACTGTAGTGACTAGAAACATTCCCAATAAGCCTCCTAAAGGTCCATAATTAAGGAAATACTCTACGAGTTCTCTCCCGGTTCCATAACCTCCAGCGATAACAACCGATTGAAAGACAAAACCAGGGAGCAGGTATTTTTTAAAAAATGAAGAGTTAAGAAAATTCATTTACAGCCTAATATCATTTTTTCATCTTTTTTGTCAAATCGGGGGCAATCCCTGACAGTGGGCTCTTTATCTATTCTCATAATATGTTCCGATATTTTTTCTCTATCCTCTAAAAAAAAGAAGAATTTTTTATAGAAATGTCCAGTGTCAAGAGCTGGTCCCTGATCACGGTCAGTCAATATAATTGACAAAAGTTTTATATTATGGTAATTAATAATCTATATTATTCTCCTTCATAAATAGATTAATCTCGCTTTGTTTAACCTAAGTTGAAATTATTAAGTTTAACTAGCATTTCCATTCCGTATCTTAGGTATAAAAAAGGGCAGGTGGCGAAATTGGTATACGCGCTAGGCTTAGGACCTAGTTCCTATTGGAGGAGTGCGGGTTCGAATCCCGCTCTGCCCACATAGCTATAATCAGAGGAAAGATAGAATAAACTCATTAATAAAATAAACTCATTAATAAAATGAAAAGTACTGTAAAAGAACTCAGTCAGTGCAAAAGAGAAATTGAGGTGGAGATTGAAGCAGACGAAACTTTGCGTGAATTCAATAGAATTCTTGCCCAGTATTCCAGTAATGCTAAGATTCCTGGTTTCAGGCCAGGAAAGGCTCCCAAAGATATAGTGAAACGCATGTTCTATCCTGAAATAAAAGACTTCCTTATCAATTCTCTTGTTCCCAAAGCTTTGAAACAAGAACTTCAATCCCAAAATCTCAAGCCGGTAGGCTCTCCTGTTGTCAAAGAACTTTATTTTAAGGAAGGAGAACCTTTTCGATTAAAAGCTCAACTGGAAATATGGCCCGAAATTAATCTTCCAGAATATAAAAATATTAAAATAAAAAAGAAGAAAATCTCGGTCGCAGATGAGGAAATCAATTTATCTTTAGAAGAGCTCCGTATAAATGCTTCCCAGTATGTTCCTGTGGAGGGAAGGGGAGTGGTAGATGGGGATTATGTGATTGCTGAAATGAAAGGCAGAGACACTAAATCAAAAAAATTCCTACCTACAGAGAAAGTGGCCATCCTTGCCGGGAATCCTAATAATGAGGAAATATTAAACCAGAATTTGGTCGGGTTAAAGCCGAATGAAGAAAGCCATTTTGTCCTTACTTATAGCAAAGATCAAAAGAATAAAAAATTGGCAGATAAAACGATTGAATACAATTTAAAGGTCATTTCTTTAAAAGAGAGAAAAATACCAGAAATCAACGATGAGTTCGCTAAAGACCTTGGAGAGTATGAAAATTTAAAGGATTTAAAAGAAAAGATTAAAGAGAGTATTATTGCCTCAAAGGAAAAAGAGTCGAAGCAAGAAATGGCTAAAGAAATTATAAAAAATATTTCTGATAAGTTAAGCTTTGAACTTCCAGAAACTCTGGTGGAGGAGGAGTATAAAGCTGTTTTAAACAGGCTCCTCTCCGCCAATCCTGAACAGAATATAAAAGAAGAAGAAGTCAAGAAATTAAAAACCGAAGGAAGAAGAATGGTGACAGATAACATTAAGAATCATATGATTTTAACGAAAATTGCTGAAAAGGAGAATATAGAAGTATCTGAGGAAGAAATTCATGAGGAGTTAAATGCTATTGCCAAAGCGAATAATTTGCCTCTTGCTAAAGTTATAGATACCGTTAATAGAGAAGGAAAGAGAGAAGATTTGAAAAACACGATTCTATTCAAAAAGACGGTTGACTTTTTAGTTGAGAGCGCTATAATAGAATAAAAAGTTTTCTCATGAAATTAATCCCTTTTATCAAAGAACAGGATAGAAAAAAAGAAGGTGCTTTTGATATCTATTCTCGCATTCTCAAGGATAATATAATGTTCATTAGTACTAAGATTAATATAAAGAATAGAATCCAATCAAAAAATTAGGTAGGTTCTTTAAATATCATTCCCTTATTAAGAGTTAATCATGGATAAGAGTTATCAGCCAAAAGTGAGCACAGTTCTAAGAAACAATTTCTGTAATAGTGGCCAATATCTGGCGCATAACCATATTGGAGGGCTTGGAGTAATCTATATCTGCTACAACTGAGCCAAAATTACAGAAAAAATGGCAAAAAAAAACGAACTAAATTTTAAGAGCTTAGAACAAGCTGTTGGAGTTTAAAGATGCGAAATATCAATGACCATTCTGAAATCATCAAAAACATTCCTTTGATTCCCTTAAGGGACATGGTTGTGTTTCCATCTACTTTGGTCCCTTTTATCATCGGGCGCCCTTCCTCTGTAAAAGCCCTTGAAATGGCTACTAAAAAAAACAAGATGATTTTTTTATCGGCCCAAATGAATGCTTCAATAGACGACCCAACTCCCAAGGATATATATTCGACAGGTGTTATTGTAAAGATCATCCGAGCTATCAAGATGGATGATAAGAATGTCAAAGTGATCGTCGAGGGAAAGAAGAGAGCAAGAGTCATAGAATTCTTAAGCACGTATCCTTTCTATCAAGTTCTAGCTAAAGAAATAAAGGAAATTGAAGTCCAAAGTACAGAAATAAGAGAACTTCTAAAAAGAGTCCTAGCTCTCTTTGAGGATTATTTGAAACTCAGCCAACACACAAGTTTTGAATCAATCATTCCTACATTAAGAGATAACAGTCCTGAGCGGATTGCTGATATCATTGCCTCTCATCTTTATCTGGCATTAGAGGAAAAGCAAAATTTGTTAGAGATAATCAATAGCTTTGAAAGGATGCAAAGACTTAATTTCATATTAGAAAATGAAATTCTAAAGGTTCATTCCAAGTTAAGAGGCGAAGGGAAAAAACACACCCGTCGTAAAAATTCCTTTGGAGAACCAGGACAGAAAATCTTTCCTGCAGGCTTAAGTTATAAAAAAGAGGATCAGCCTAACGAGATTGAAGAACTTAAACGGAAGGTGGCTAAATCCAATATGCCAAAGGATGCAGAAGAGAAAGCTTATAAAGAAATAGAAAGATTAGAATCGATGCCTCCTATGTCAGCAGAGGCAACCGTTTGCCGCAATTATTTAGATTGGCTAATTTCTTTGCCTTGGAACAAAAAGTCAAGAGAGAAAAGAAACTTGAAAGAAGCAGAAAAGATTCTTAACGAAGATCATTATGGATTGGATAAAGTTAAAGAAAGAATATTAGAATATCTTTCCGTCCGTCAACTCGTGAAAAATCCGAAAGGTATCATACTAGGGTTTGTAGGGCCTCCTGGAGTAGGGAAAAGCTCTCTCGGGCGTTCTATCGCCCGTTCCACAGGCAGAAAGTTCGTTCGCCTTTCTTTAGGTGGTGTCCGCGATGAAGCCGAAATTAGAGGCCATAGAAGAACATATATTGGAGCTTATCCTGGAAGAATGATCCAGATGATCAAGAGAGCAGGAACTAAGAACCCTGTTTTTCTCCTTGATGAAGTGGATAAGATGAGTATGGACTTTAGAGGAGATCCTGCTTCAGCATTGATGGAAGTTCTGGATCCTGAACAGAACAGTACATTTTTAGATCATTATATAGATACTGATTTCGATCTCTCTCAAGTGATGTTCATTGTGACAGCAAACATGATTGAGCCTGTTCCGGGACCTCTTGTTGATAGGATGGAAATCATCCGACTTCCTGGTTATACAGAGGATGAAAAGCTGCAAATAGGCAAACAATTTCTCTTGCCAAAACAGATAAAGGCTCATGGTTTGAAGGATAATAATCTGAAGATTTCTGACAAATCATTAATGAAGCTCATTCGTGAATACACAAGAGAAGCAGGCGTAAGAAGCTTAGAGAGAGAACTGACATCCATTTGCCGCAAAGTAGTCAAGAAAGTCGTGGCAAAAGGAAAGTCTTATTGTGAGAACGTGACTCCTAAAAATTTAGAAAAATATCTAGGCATTCCCAGGTTTAGGCGGTTAGAAATAGATAAAAAAGATGAAGTTGGTGTTGCAGTGGGTATGGCTTGCACTGAATTTGGAGGAGAACTTTTAACCTTTGAGGTTACAAAAGTCCACGGGAAAGGTAACTTCACGCTTACTGGACAGCTCGGAGAAATCATGCAGGAATCGGCTCAAGCAGCATTCAGTTATGTTAAGGGCAAAATTTTTGAATTAGACATTGCAAAAGATTTGCATAAAAATTTCGATATTCATATCCACGTCCCCGAAATTGCCATTCCCAAAGAAGGTCCTTCTGCTGGAATAACAATTGCTACCTCTATCATTTCTCTTCTGACTGAAATTCCAGTTAGTAAAAATGTGGCTTTGACAGGAGAGATCACTTTAAAAGGTAAAGTGCTTCCTGTGGGCGGAATAAAAGAGAAGTTATTAGCAGCTCATCGAGAGGGAATCCAGAAAGCTATTCTTCCGTTCGACAACAAGCCCGATTTGAGAGATATTCCGAAAAACATAAAGGATGATATAAAAATCTACTTTGTAGAAAATATGGATGAAGTCTTGAAATATGCTCTAACTAAACAATTCCCAAAAAAAGTGAAGAAAGATAAAGTTGCGATTTCCTCTGAACTTTCTAGCAGGGGAGAGGGAGGAGAAAGCCCCCAAGAACCTCCTCTAACCCATTGATATCAAATAAATAACAAGATTTTTTCAAGTACAAATATTTTCTATCTTAAAATTAAACAAAAAAAGAGGTAAAAAAATGAAAGAGTACAATTTGGCAGAACTTGAAGAAAAAGATGTCTCACAATTATTAAAAATTGCAGCACAAATAGGTGTTTCCGGTGATGAGGCTGAGAATTCAAACAGACATGATCTCACCTTCAAAATTTTAGAAGCTCAAGCGAAGATGAATGACTTGCTTTTCTCCGAAGGCGTGCTGGAGTGTCTTGATGACGGGTTTGGATTCTTAAGAGCTCCTGAATTCAGTTATTTGCCCAGTCAAGATGATATATATGTTTCTCCTTCTCAAATAAGAAAATTTCAGCTTCGTACAGGAGATACAGTTTCAGGAATCGTCAGGCCTCCTAAGAATGGAGAAAAGTACTTCGCTCTCATTAAAATTGAGGCTATCAATTTTGCTCATCCCGATACCGTTCTCCAAACCAGAAGACATATCCAATTTGATAATTTAACTCCTTTGTATCCTTTTGAGAAAATAAACCTGGAAGATGGGAACAAAAAGAATCTTAATGCTAGAATTATGGATCTTTTGACTCCGATCGGAAAAGGACAGAGGGGACTGATTGTCTCTCCGCCTCGAGCAGGCAAGACAACACTTTTAAAAACAATTGCAAAGTCGATCGAAAAAAATCACCCTGAAGTTTTTCTTATCGTTCTTTTGGTGGCAGAAAGGCCAGAAGAGGTGACAGATTTTCAAAGGAGCATAGAAGGAGAGGTTATTGCTTCTACTTTTGATGAGCCTCCAATTCGTAATGCTCAGGTTGCAAAAATTGTTCTTGAAAAGGCAAAAAGACTCGTTGAATTCAAAAGAGACGTGATTATTTTACTCGATAGTGTAACCCGCTTAGCGAGAGCTCATAATGCTATCATCCCTCCTTCAGGTAAGGTCCTTTCTGGAGGTATAGATGCCAATGCCTTGAACAAACCCAAGAAATTTTTTGGCTCAGCAAGAAAAATTGAGGAGGGAGGGAGTTTAACGATCATAGCAACAGCCCTTATAGATACCGGAAGCCGAATGGATGAAGTTATATTTGAAGAATTTAAAGGCACAGGAAATTTAGAGATAAATTTAGACAGGCGTCTAGTGGATAAAAGGCTGTTCCCGGCTATGGATATCA
>JAUWYH010000219.1 GCA_030615975.1 Candidatus Aminicenantota bacterium | reverse complement strand
GTTTCTGTTTGACCGGGATTGGTTCCTTTGGCAGAGGAGTGACAGTAGGATGCATTCAAATAAAAGTTTGACCCGATTTTTCCGATCAGCTCGAACTCAAAACCCTGATAGTTTCTCCTTTTGTATTTGAAATTATCATACAGGAATTTATAGCCTGTTACAGGGTCAAATATTGCAAGCACTTCCAGCAACTTTCGAGCATTAGAACGGACATAGCGGGCTTTAAAAGCCCAATCTCTTCCAAGCCTTCGGTCAAACTCGATAAGGTATCGGGTGAGAAAATTTGGCTTCAATCTCTTGGCGACTTCAAAGGGCTGAGTTTTTTGTTCATTTTCAAATTCCCAGTTTAAAGGATTGTGGATTTCAGTCTCTGTCGGATCAGATGGTCCTTTCCATCTATAAGTGCGAAAAATGAGACCTGCACCGCTGTTGAACAGGCCCAAAGGCATGGTTGTGATAAGATCGGAAAATCTTCCCCAGCCGAGTTTTAAAATGTTCATTCCATCACCGGTTAAGTCCACTGCTAAAGAAAATCGAGGAGAGAGGAAATCATCCAGGTTCCAGGACCAGAGTTTTTCTCCCTGGTCATCGCGGCAGAGCTGCGTCTGACTGCGGAAACCTGCCATGAAAGTGAATCTTCCCCAGGAAATTTTATCCTTAAAATAAATCCCTATTCCTCGGGCAGAGTTGATAAAATTAAACACTCCATACTCATAGAAGAAAGTTGGCGTCCCTCTTTCTCCCTCCCAGGTGTTGAAGTAGTATTTTGTTCCGCTGTCAAAGCCGTTTTGAGGAAAAAGATCTTCATCCTTTCCTGAAAAATCTACCCCGAATTCAGAGGAGAAGGAATAATACTCAAAGCCCAGGTTGATTTCATGACGGCCAAAGGTTTCTGTCTCTAGGTGTTTGGTGAGTTTTAGGGAAAAATCCAGCCTTTTCTGGTCATCTGTGATATTCCCATAGGAGTTATGGATGTTTCTTGCCAGATCCTCGATATAGTATTGAGCAGGGCCCAGGTCATTGTCGATTGGCTCTATGAAGGAGTCCCTCTTGATTTGTCCCAGTCCCGCTTCGATGAAGGTTGATGAATTTAAAATTCCTTTGTAATTAATCCGGAAGATGAGGTCGGTGAAGTATTTTTCTTCGAATAAATCCGGAATGCCTGTTCCACCCTTCTGCCCGATGGATTTATGGTAGATCGTTGTCAGGGAAAGGTTGTGGTGACTGCTCAAAGCATATGTAAGCTTTGCAAAGATGTTATTGCTTCGAATCGCTTTTTCGCCGCCAGGTATAGAAAGATAATCCACCGTACCGTCCCTTGTCTGTTCTGTATCAATAAAGAGATTGTTCGAGATAAAAAACCATAGCTTATCCTTGATCAGAGGGCCTCCGAGATTGAAATACCAGTTGTAATTGGAGAATTTGTCTGGTTCACTTACAACTGAGAGCTGTTCCTCGCGCGAAGATTGAAGGCTTTTATTCATGAAAACAAGCGAAAACTCTCCTTCTATTTCGTTGCTCCCGCTTTTTGTGACCATGTTGATTATGCCCCCATAAGCAGAGCCGAATTCAGGGCTGAAGGGATCAGAGATGATCTGTATTTCATCTATAGAGTCAAAATTCAGCCTCATTCCAGAATTTCTTAGTCTCACTCCACTGATAGATAGGCCATCGACAATCCAGTTGTTTCCTTCTTCTCCCTCACCGCGGAAACTCGGTTGGCCTTCTGCAGCCATGCCTCGTCTAGTGTTAAGTCTGACTCCAGTCACTCCAGGGGTAAACTTGACAACATCGACTATTGTCCGATTCTGAACCGGAATCTTTTCCAGTTCTTCGCTGCTTAGATGGAAACTTGTGTCTGTTGAGGTTTTATCGATGAGAGGGGTTTTTGCAGTGACAACGATTTCTTCTTTTATCTCTGATAACTTCATAGTGATTTCTAAGTCAGTAACTCGACCAAGGCGAACAATCACATTTTCCTGGACAACAGGAGTAAAGCCTTCGAGCTTAAAACTCAAAGTGTAATTCCCAACCGGAAGGAGAGGAAAGTGAAATTCACCGTCTTTTGAAGAAAAGACTGTTCGCTGGCCTTGAAGGCTTGGACTTTTAGCCGTAATTTCGACTCCTGGCAGCCCTGAGCTTCTTTTATCAATCACTTTGCCTTGGATTTCTCCGGTTTCTATTGCCAGGATGTAGTTGCAGAAGAGAAGAGAGAGACTCAAAGATAAAAAAATCACCTTTTTTCTTATTTTATTTTTACTGTTTTTCATTAGTCCATCTCTTAAGTTTGATCATTTAGACTTGAGTTTTAGTCAAAACATAAGCCTCGCTTTGCTCGGCAAAGGTTTCGAGGTTTCAAGGGTTCCTTCTCCAGTGAATCACACAAAGCCTTAAGCATCCTCTTTGCTTCCTTTGCCAGCTCAAATATCTTTTAAAAGGGGAATGTTTCCCTTTTTTACTGAATCGCTGAGTTACGAGGCATTGATTTTGATAGCTAAAATATAGACTTAGAAATAAGCAAATAGAAGAATTTTTTCCCTCTTTTATTTCTTTTTTTGTTTTTCTTCTTTTTTTCCGTATTTTTT
>JAUWYH010000090.1 GCA_030615975.1 Candidatus Aminicenantota bacterium | reverse complement strand
TTTTTTTTAAAACCGTAAGGATTCTATCTAATATAATCTAAGTCTGAAGCTAAAAAACTTTCAAATTCCGATACTCTGAAATAATAACAGATTATCTTTAAGGATTAAAAAGTGGCTCGTGGAGGCGGTAAATCTTTCATAAGTTTGAGACCAGAAGAGGTCTTGATCACACTCGGGATAGTGTTAATCGTCACCGCTACCGTTCCAATATCACCATGAACTCCTCCTATTATTTTTTGCCGAATGTTTGGTTCTCCTTCAATAATGATTTCATCATACTCCTCATCCACAGCAGCGTTAGCACTAAAGTTAAGGGTAATGACTTCTTGGCCTTGCTTCTTTCCGTAGGCTATGCTTGTTAATCCGATAACATTACCGGGACTTATCACACCTAAACCTGTCTTTATTTCTTTCTCGTCTATCACAGGCTCGGGAGGAAGTTCCACCGCCTCCTCCAGTTCCCAGCCGAGCCCATCTGCAATCATGTGAATAGATTCCAAAAGCCCGACATGTCCAGTGATAACCTTATTTTCAATTTTCTGTTGAAACTCTTTCTGATTTAATCCAGTCCCTATTTTCATTTGAAAAGGAATTCGTCTTTTTGAAGAATCCATCATCCGCGTGACTCTGATGGCTTTGACTTTGAGGCAAGGAGCTGTAAGAATAATAGGAAGGGTATCCATCAAAAAGCCTGGATTGATGCCTGTTCCCGTCACAGTTACTCCCTTTTCTCTTGCCAGGTTGTCAAGCCTTTGAGAAAGCTCAGGTTCCCGTTTCCAGGGATAGGATAATTCTTCGCAAGTGGAGATGACATTCAGACCTGCATTCAGACATTGAGTTATCTGGTGAAAAACAGTTTTTAGATAAGAAGTTGTAGTAAGCACAACAGCGTGTGCGTTGACTTTAGAAAAAAGCCTCTCAGTATCCTTTTCGATAATAATCCCCGATTCTTTAGGACTATCAAAAAGTTCTCCCAAATCCTTTCCAATAAGCTTATTGTCTATATCTACTGCTCCGACAACATCAAAACTTCTTTTATCACTTAGAGCTTGAGCAATCTTGCGACCCATAACACCACATCCATAGATGATAATATTCATTTTATTCATTTTTCGTAATCACATTTCAGGAATATTATATTTTCTCCATCTTTTTGCGATTCTTTCCACAGCATCCAAAGACGCTTGGATTTCTTTTTCTGTGTGTGAAGCAGAGATCGCTCCATAACCGTGGAAAATATTAAAGCCTTGCTCCAACATTGCCAATTTAAAAATTTTCTCCCTCATTTCAACTTCACATACTTCTGGATTCCAAACCTGCTCCGGGTATGTGATTCGATCTATCTTATCATGGAGAAACTGGACTCCAACAAGTGAGCTGTACTTGGTTATAGAATTTCCATAGCCTGTACATTTCACATGAAATCCATGAACGGCAAATATCTCTTCAATCTCTTTTCGAACCTTTGCTCCAAGTTGACCTATTCTTGGATAGATTTCAGAACTGTGGGAAATAATGTATCTAATATAGTCTACTCCTGCCAGCATGGAAGCAGGATGAGCAGAAAAGGTTCCTCCATCAAATCTGACTCTATCCTCAGCTTTTGCGTCTGGACTGCATAATGACATTACATCTTCTCTCCCAGCTACAGCACTTACTGGCATCCCACCGCCAATAGCTTTCCCTAAGACCGTCAGGTCAGGCTTAATTCCATATAAATTCTGAACACCTCCTGGATGAAAGCGAAATCCTGATATTACCTCATCAAATATCAGAAGAGAATTGTATTGTAGGGTCAGGTTTCTGGCTTTTTGGAGATATTCTCTTTGAGCAAAAATAAAACCTCCAGCCCCTATGAAAGGTTCTACGATGAAACAAGCTATTTGGTCTCCATAATTTCTGAATTTTTCTTCGAGATCTTTATTGTCGTTAAATCGAGTGACAATGATCGTTCGATTTATCCCTGAGGGAAGCCCGGCAGATTCTAACTGGTTTAACCCTTGATCATAAGTATAAATTCCCTTCAGAACATACGGTTGAGCGCCATGCCAGCCTCCTCCTACTTTCATCAATAAACTTCTCTTTGTAAAAGCCTTAGCCAGCATTACGGCATACATCGTAGCCAAAGTTCCGCTCGTGGTGAAGCGAATCTTATCCGCCTCTATTTGCTTGAGTATCAATTCCGCCAATTCTCCTTGGCGACTATCTGGAAATCCGGTTGTTAATCCTTGGCCTCTTTTTAAATAGTCAAAGAGCGAATCGAGCACTATTTTTGGATTATGTCCTAAAACATTTGCAAAATGCCCTTGCCAGAAATCGATGTAAGTGTTTCCGTCAGCATCTCTGACTTTAGAACCACAACACTCGACAACATAGAATGGAAAAGGATCAAAAAGCCTAAGATTGTGGCTCCCTCCTCTGATCTGATACTGGCAAGCCTTCTCGAAAAGTTCCTCTGATTTTTTGTGATTTAATCTGTAATTCTCGATTAATCCCTCTAGTATTCTTTTTTTATCCATGGCGAATCCAATGGCCAAGTTTAGGAAAAAAGAGAGTTTAATCCTGAAACACTTTTATCAAGAGGAAAAGCTATCTTAATATCTTTTTCAGCTTTTGAGCGAGATTGGGGTCAATAGTAGTGAGTTTTTTATAAATCTCTCTCGCACTATAATTATCCTTAAGATTAAGGTAAACTACGGCCATATTATATAAGGCCACACCGTATTCAGGTCTAATCTCAACAGCTTTCTGAAGAGGTTTAAGAGCCTTTGAAAATTGTTTAAGGACCATATAACCTACTCCAACATTAAACCAACCATCAGCGTTTTCAGGAGAGAGTTCAACAAATTTTTCAAATGCTTCTATAGATTCTTTGTGTTTTTTTTGCCTGGAATAGCAAAAGCCGATATTATAATATGCGTAGTCATAACCTGGTCGAATGGTTAGGACTTTCCTAAAGGTCTCTATAGCTTCATCATATCTTTCCAACTTCATGTACATGATACCCAGGTTATAAACGCTTATTTCGCTGTCTGGCTTAAGTTCAATCAACTTTTTTGCCGCCTCAATAGCTTTATCTTGTTTTCCTGCTTCATCATACATCCTGAGAATTGTGCTGTAATAAACATTTGCATCTTCAGGGTCAATATCAGCAAGAGATTTATAGGCTCCTTCTGCCTCTTCATAACGACCCGCCTTTTGTAAAGCCTGAGCTAAGTTGTAGCCAATCTTTATATCTTGCGGCTTTTCCTTCAAAGCTTCCTGAAACGCTGGAATAGCGTTTTCAAAATCTTCTAATTCCATCCTGCATAGCCCTAGACGTAGATATCCCATCCAAGGATTCTCAGGCTTCAAATCAATAAATTTTTCGTAGGAATCTGCCGCTTTTGCAAATTCCTTAAGTTCTTCATAGGCATTCCCAGCATGATAATAGGCCTCGTTATTATCAAGGTTGAGCTGAATGGCCCTCTCTAAGGAAGGGATTGCCTCTTTGTAGCGGCGCATCTTAAGGTAGATTAATCCCAAACCATAATGAGCCTCATCACGGCTTTCGTCCAATTCAATAACTTTTTTGTAAGCCGATACTGCGGCTTGGTAATTCCTCTCCCTTGTATAGACGGAAGAAAGAAGAATATGAGCTTCGATGTCTTGAGGTTTGAGTTTTGTCACTATTTCCAAAAATTTTCGAGCTTTACCTGTCTCATCCATCAAAGCAAACACTCTACCCGAGAGAAATGCTCCCTCTAAGGTTGAAAAGTAATCCTCATGCTGCCAATCTTTGAATTTAGTTGCTTTTCCTACTTTGGATAAATTCTTAAAGATGTTAGCAGGAAGAACAAATTTTGAGACTCTGTCTAGAAAAATGACCATTCCCATCACATTTCCTTCTGAATTAAGAAGAGGTCCTCCACAAAAGGCGTCAGGCACAGCAAGGGAAGTGTTGACAGCTCTTTGAGCAGCTGAAAGCGGAAGAAAATCTCGAACGATTCCCTCTGAATCGATAATCTCCCCCGATTCGTTACTTCCAAGGGCAAACATTTTTTCCCCTGATTCTAATTCATCTGAATTGCCTAAATTGAGCACATATCTCTTTCCTTTGATTTTTAAAAGAGCGATGTCGAAAGTCTTATCCACAGCCACAATTCCCTCAATCTTAACCTTTTTCCCTTTATAATTTTTTCCTTCTGCTGAGAGAATTCCGCTTACCAAATGATAAGCAGTAACCATAATCCTTTCGCCTATTACAAATCCTGTTCCTATGGATATTTCTTCTTTATCATCTCCGTAAGTCGCAATAGAAATTACCCCTTCTCTGTTTTTTTCTAACATTTTTGAAGCATCTTCAGTCTGGGAAAAGAGCAAAGATAATGAAAAACAAAGTAAAACAAACAAAAGAAACATTCCTCTTTTATTGGCGTTAAATATCATGGGAACCTCCTTCTAAAAGTTTGATTCCAATTTACCCTATTTTCGAAGAAACAAATTTACACGTTAAAGGCAGCTCTGTCAAATTCTTTGAGGGGTCGTAAGCATCTTTTTTTCCGATTTGAATTTTGGTTTGACAAATTTTTGAGGCTTCTGTAGTTTGGAAATGTGATGTTTTCAAAAAGAAAAGCTTTTCTCCTCATTATTATCGGATTCTCAATATTTCTCTCCATTTTCTTTCTCAAAGTCAAAAAAGAAATGATCGATTTTGAAGTCTGTTACAAAGCAGGAGAAAGGGTCAGCTTGGGCGAAACCCTTTATCGAATAGAAGATGGCCACTATCAGTTTAAGTATTCACCCTTCTCTGCTCTTCTATATCTACCTTTATCCTTCTTTCCTTTACCTGTGGCTAAGGCGATCTGGTACTTTATTATTATTATATCATTTTGTTTTATCATCTATATTGCACGTTATCATCTTCTCTGCATAAAAAATAAATTTTTCCTCCTTACTGTGCTCCCTCCATTGATTCTTATCAAATTCTTTTTAAGGGAACTTCAACTAGGGCAGATAAATGTTTTAATAACAATGATCTTGATATTTATGGTCTGGTGCCTGATCTCTGAGGAAAATGTCTCTAAGTCATCAAAAATCTGTTGGGCAGGTGTGCTCTGGGGTTTAGCCACTGCATTGAAGCCTTATGCCTTGATTTTTTTCTTTTATTTTATGATTAAGAAAAAATGGAAATCTTTAAATTTCGGCCTTGTTTTTCTAGTGTTTTTTCTATTTATACCCACTCTTTTCTATGGATTCAATGGAAATATAAAGGTGCTTCAGGAATGGGTGTCAACTCTTTCCCGATCCACACCCACTCTACTCGATTCCCAAGACAACATTTCCATTCTTGGCTTCTTCATGAAGTGGACGGGAAGCCAAAAGATCTCTTTTTATGCATTTTTTGGGGTAATGATCAGCCTTGCCATTTTACTTTTAATCCTTGTAATAAAAGGAAAATGGAAAAAAGATGCTCCTGTATTAGATTGTTCCATCCTTCTTATCCTGATCCCTCTTATATCCCCTCTTGGATGGGACTATACCCTTCTTATGTCTGTTTTAGGAATAATGATTATCCTTGCCCATTTCTTTGATTATTCTAAATTTTGGAGAGGATTCCTTATCCTAAATCTTTCTGTTATAGCATTTTCTTTGTATGACTTTCTTGGGAAAGAATTATATTCAAAATTTATGTCTTGGTCTGTGATAACCATAAATTTTTTTATTCTTATTGGCTATCTTGCCTATTTAAGATTTAAAAGAATCTGCTAGAATAGCGAGAAAAGCTAGAAAGGTTAGAAAAGATATTAAAAATCCTCGTCGTTAGACTCATCTCCTTTTATAAAAGGTTCTTGTTTCCAAGGCTTTCCAAATTTTATTGGCCAAGGTAATATTACATTGTGGGCACATTGAATAGCTCGGATTCAGACATCCAATTAGGTGAATTAGTTTTTCTGAAGATTCATAACATTTAGAACAAAATGGACCATCTTTGACTTTTCCATTTTTATCTTTAATCCAACAGGCATCATGTTTAAATATTACTGAGTCCTTTATCCTTAATTTCTCTTTTAGCTTTTCAATTTCTTCTTTAAGATTTTTATTTTCTTCCATGGTTTCTAATGTCTTTTCTTGAATAGCTAAAAGCTGTTCATAAAGCTTAATATTTCCTGCTTTTTGAAGAATTTTTCCTATAGCTTGTATGTCATTCATAATACCCATAAAATTCCCTCCTTTTTTCTAGCTTGTTGAGGTTATTTTATTTAATTATATTTGAAAAAACAAGAAGGGAGTTGCAAGTTCTTTCATTCTTTGTAAGAAAATCCTCTAATGAGAACCATCATCCTGATGAACCGCTAATTCGCTCAGCTGTGTTTTTATGAAATTCATCATTACAATCAAGGCATATATAACCAGTTTTATAATCTGATGATTTGAACGGCAATATGAAAAAGAATTAGACTTATTTTGCAGCACCACCCAAAATAGTAAACAATAACCCAAGGATTACCGAT
>JAUWYH010000016.1 GCA_030615975.1 Candidatus Aminicenantota bacterium | reverse complement strand
TTCGCGAAATTCTAATTCTTGGCGAAAAATGTTATATTTATAGTTCGCATTTGAGTTGAAGAAATATGAGGATAAATAAAAAGCTAAAATCGCTGATCGGTTTATGTGTTATCATAATCCTTTTACTGGGGGCTGGATTAGTCCTGAAAAATATTTTTCTCCATCAGATAAAGAAAAAAATCCAGTCAAGCTTTGGTTACGCTCACCTTCATTTGTCTTTTTTTCCTCCTGCCCTCATCTTAGAGGAAGTAAAAACACGCTCTCTCTCCCCTTTTTTTTCTGCAAAAAAAATTGTTGTGCAAATCTCTTATAAATCATTATTATCAAAGGAAAAACCCTTTTATGTTTTTATCGAACATCCAATCCTAAGAATATACAGCAGTTCTGCAAAAAAGGATGAGAGGGAAAAGACTAAATTCGGATTTTCTCTTCCTTTTGCCATAGAGAAAGGGTTGATAAAAGAAGGGGAGCTTTATTTCTGGAGAAATGAAGATCGGTTTCAGGCTAAAGGCCTTAATGCTTTATTTGTGCAGAAGAAGGATCGATTTTTGCTCAAAGCCGAAGCAGAGGAAAATCTTATATATTTGGCCTCAGCTGGGGAGCAGATTGAAGGGAAAGTGAGTATTTCGTTGGAGGGTCAGGGAAAAGAAATAGATATAAAAAGGATAATATTTGTTGGACCAGACGGCATCCTAAAAGCTGAAGGAAGCTTGGTTGATCCGTTTGATCCTGAGTTTCAGCTAAAAACTTCCCTCAAAGTGCAAACGCCTTTACTTGCCAAGCTTTTGAAGCTCCCATTTGAGTGGGAGGGTAAGGCTGAAGGAAAGGGGAGATTAATCAGAAATGAAGGAATTATCGGCTTTAGCGGCGGCTTTTCAAGCGAGAGGCTTGTCTTGAATGGAGTTTTGATGGGGAGAATTAGAGGGAGAGTCGATTTTGTTGATGGATCAGGCGGTACAGTTGAATTTAACATCCGAAAAAAATCTTTGCCTCAAGAGTTTGTAAGAATTCATTTTAAAAAAGATAAAGTTTGGGGAATAACTCGCAGTTTTTTTCTGGATCCGATAATAAATTTTGTCTCCCTCCCCTGGCCGATATTTTCTCCTGTTTGGGGAAATTTTGCTATTGAGAAAGGGAATCTTACAGTTAATGTAGAATTCAGGGATGAAAGCATTAAAAAGGAGCTAGATAGATTTCCTTTGAGCGGCTTTGTTAAATTTAATAGGGATAGAAACGACGAGATTTCTTTTTCTTCTGAAGCTCTCACCTCAAGTTTTGCTCACGTAAATATTGAAGGAAAGCTCAAAAAGGGGCAGCGCATAGATATTCGTATTCAAGGAGAAGTCAGGGACCTCAAGCAGGCTCGCCACTTCACTTCCTTAATCCTTGCGAAAAAATTTGATTTCCCTGAGATAAGAGGAAAAGGTCAGACAGAACTTCGAATATTTGGTGATTATCAAAATCCTCAGGTTGAATCAAGCTTCGTTATCTCGCCCGGGGGATTTGATAAATTTGATGCCCATTCAATCGAAGGTGGGGCAAAAATCATCAATGGTGAATTTTTAGGGAGATTCAATGTTGATGATCCTTTTTTCAAAGGAAAAATTAATTTGTTTTCTAATCAAGAAGGTTTGAAGGCAGGGATCCAGCTTGAACGAGGAACTGTTGAGAGAATTTTTCCTGCTTTGGATATTGGCTTTCCCTTAGAGGGAGAGGCTTCAGGAAATTTTGATATTAAACAAGGAAAGGATGGAATTCAACTTAAAGGAAATTTCTCAAGTTCCTTGATAATATTTGAAAACCAGAAACTTAAAGACGTGAGCGGAGAAATCTCCTGGAATCAGGATGGCCTCTCTCTCTCTAATCTTCAATTTGATTTATATCAAGCGAGGATAAAGGGAAACCTCTTTACGCAGTTTTCAACCCAACAGTTTGATATCGATATTCTGGGAGATGAGATTGGGCTTTCTTCCTTTTATTCTGGCCTTAAAGGCAGTCTTTCGTTTAAATTAAAGGGAAGAGGCATATTTGGTCAAGATTTGGCATCAGGCCAGTTTGAGATTAAAGACTTTGAATTGTCCCCCCTCAAAAAGACAGATATCAGAGGCGAAGCAAGAGCAGGCTACTCTCCAGAGCAGCTTTATTTAGAATTAAAGGGGAACTTCTTTCCAGGGGATAACGAAGTCAATGCCTCCCTCAATTTTCACTTTAAAGAAGAATCTCTTTCAGCCAAAATAAAAGGGACTTTCCGGAACCTCGATCTTTTCCTCCCCTGGAAAGGAGCAAAAGGGAGCGTCAATTATCTGGCCGAAATCAAAGGCCCCAAGATTTCTCCCCAGATTAAAGGTGTCGTTGATTTTAATGGCTCCCTTCTCCCCCTTCCGCGGTTTGCCCATGCTATCCATGATTATTCTGGGTTGATTTTTATTGAGAACAGTCAGATTTTGATCCGATCCCTTAAAGCCAAATTAGGAGGTGGAGATATTCAAGGTTTTGGAGAAATGAGGTTGGGGAAGGGAGGGGTTGAAAATATCAATCTCAAAATAGAAGGGAAGCGCCTCCTTCTTTCTCCATTGGAGAGGACAAGAGCTTTGGTAGACGGAACTCTGAATCTTTTTAAAGGCCCCAACCGTTTTCTTTTGGATGGAGAATTCTCGATTCAAAGACTCTCCTGGAGGCGGGATCTTGATGAAAAAATTGTTTTTTATTCGAGCCCTTATTATACGGATCGGAGAGAACCCGGCTTTTTTGATGACTTAACTTTGAACATCCGGCTTAAGGCTGATGACAACGCCTGGATTGAGAATTCTCTAGGGAGAGCAAAGGGAAGATTTGATCTGACTATAATCGGCAATGTGAATGCTCCTATCATCTTGGGTGATATTGAGGTTCTTGAGGGAAATGTTTATTATCAAGATAGAAAATTCAAAATATTGCGAGGGTCAGTGAGTTTTTTTAATCCCTCAGCCATAGAACCCTATTTAAATTTTAAGGGAGAAACATACATCAGAAATTATCGAGTTACTTTCGCCCTCACAGGATTCATCGATCATCTCAATCCAGAATTTAGCTCTTCTCCTCCTCTTCCCCCAGAAGATGTGCTGGCGCTTCTGGCTATGGGTGAAGCTTTTAAGAGGACTTATTCTTATGATACAAGTACACGATTGAGCACTGCTTCTCTTCTTTCTTTTCAGCTTTCAGAAGAAGCAAAGAAGAGGGCCGAAAGGCTATTCAGTTTAGATCGCTTCAGGATCGATCCTTTCGTCTTAGGCTCTTCGGCTGAGATGACAGCCCGACTGACTATAGGGAAGAAAATATCGAGAAACTTTTTTATGCTCTACTCAACCAATCTGACAACACAGAGAGAAGAAATAGCGAGATTAGAATGGGAACTTACGGATGATTTTTCGATTGTAGGAACTCGGGATGAAGAGGGAAAATTTAGTATTGATGTTAAAATTCACAAGAGATTTTGATCTCCAAAGGAAAAGACAGAAAGCCATATGGTTTATTCTGCTTTTTAGCTTTCTTTTTTTCTTTCCTCAGATATCTTTTCCCCAAATTCAAAAATCCTTCACTTTGATAAAAAGCGTTTCTATACAAATTGAAGGTCAACCAGGCGGTAAAGATATGAAGGAATTGATTCCTGTTAAGGAAGGAGAGCCCTTTTCTTTGAAAAGGATAACAGAGAGCATTAAGCAACTTTATAGCACTGGACTTTTCTCCGATATTCAGGTCATTAGAGAAGGAGAAAACGAGATCTATTTGACTTACATCTTTGCCAAAAGATTTTTTACACGAGAGGTTTTTTTTCTGGGCAAGAAGAATATTTCTCGCAAAAAGTTAAAAGAGGAACTGGACTCTGTCCGAGAAGGCAGCCCCTTTTCAGAAGGGAAATTGAGAAAAGCTATAAAGGAACTAAAGAATATTCTGAGGAGTGAAGGTTATTTTTATCCTGAAATCAGCACGTCTACAAAGAAAAACTTTAAAACATCTTCTGTGGATGTTTTTTTCGAAATTCGTTCTCCGAAGAGGTTTTTAGTTAAAAAGATTTCACTTTTAGGTCAAGTTATTTTGCCTGAATCTAGATTGAGAGAGGAAATGAAAACAAAGGAAGGGAGGAGGTATGTACCCTCAGTTCTAGAAGAGGATATTTCAAAGCTTAAAGGGATGTATAAGTCGATGAATTATCATAGAGCAGAGATAGATATTGAGGCAATAGATTTTGATGAAAGGGAGGCGGGAGTTTCCATAACTTTAAAGATCACTCCCTATGAGAGATTGGAAATTGTAGTTAGAGGTGCTCAAATTCCTTTGAGTCTCATAAAGCCTATCTGGGAGGAAAGAATTTTTGAAGAGTGGGGGTTAGCTGAAGGAGAAGCAAAAATTATAGATTATTTAAGGGGAAAAGGTTACCTTTTTTCTGCTGTTTATTCTTCCATGGAGAAAGGGGAGGATAAAATTCGTGTTGTTTATAAAGTCACTCCTGGTGAGAAGTATAAAATTCAGGATATTTCTTTTGAGGGGTCTGAATATTTTACGCCTTCGGAGCTGAAGGAAAAGCTGGGGATTCGAGAAAAAATTCCCTTTGTAAGCTGGATAAACGGCTCAAGATTGTTTGAATTGCTTAAGGAGATAGAAGCCCTTTATCGGAGACATGGATTTTCCGAGATGAGGGTGGATCTGAATTTTGTCAGGGAAGAAAAAAATGTTAAGGCTCTTTTTTATATAGAGGAAGGAAGCCAGGAAAAAATTGAAAGTATATCAGTAAAAGGGACATTTCTATTTAAGCCAGATGAGCTTCTTAAACAGATCAGCAGTTATCAGGGAGGCCTCTTTTTCCGACCAAACATTCAAAAAGATGTCGAGAGGCTTAAAAATTATTATTTAGAGCAAGGAGTGAGAGGTACTGAAATAGCGCCCGAGGTCATAAAAGCGGGAGAGGATATTTATTCTGTACTTTTTGATATTAAAGAAGGGAAAAGAGTCAAAATCGAGAAGATTATTATTGCTGGAAACGTAATTACCAAAAAAGGGACTATTCTTCAAGAACTCAGAATAAAAGAAGGGGATTATGCTTATTATGAATTAATCAGGGAGACAAAAACAAGATTAGAAAAGTTAGGTATTTTTACCGAAATAAGAATTGAGGAAGTCTTCATTACTCCAGAAAGGGAGAATTTGATTATAAGCCTCAGAGAAGGCAAGAGAAATTATATAAGCTTGGGTATAGGCCTTGAGACAAAAAATGAACCTCGGACTTTTACCATCTGGAATAACGTGATAAGGCCGAGAGGGACAACCGAGTTTATAAGAAGCAATATGTTCGGCCGAGCTTTCCAGCTCAGCTTGGTGGGCCAATTCAGCCTCAAAGAAAAAAGAGGCGTGATTTCTTGGGAGCAACCTAATTTTTTTGGACTGCCGTTGCAGACATATCTGAATGCTTGGTTGGAGAGAGAAGAAAGGAAAAGCTTTAGCTATGACCGACGAGGGATTAGCTTCACCGCTATAAAATCCATTTCAAAAAACAGGTTATTCATGACAACTTTAAGATGGGCGAGGACGACCATTTTCAACCTCCAAATTTCAGAATCAGAGATAGATCGTCAGCATTTCCCTTTTTCTGCCTCATCAGTATCAGGAAGTTTTATCTGGGACAGAAGAGATGATCCTTTTAATCCTAAGAAAGGCTCTTTCTTTAGTTTTGTTCTCGAACGGGCATATCCCCTTTTTAGAGCTGAATCAGACTATTTGAAAAATTTCATAAAATATCAAAATTATCTTCCTGTTTTTTCTGGCATAACCTTTAGCTCTATTTTTCGACTGGGGTTAGGGAGAGGAAGAATGCCCATTCACGAAAGGTTTTTTGGTGGAGGGAGTAATTCTTTTAGAGGTGAAGAATTCGATGAGCTGGGCCCTAGAGATCCTGATTCTCTAAAGCCAGTTGGAGGAAAAGCTTTGTTGTTATTAAATTTCGAGCTGACGTTTCCTTTTCTTCCCTCATTAAGAGATTTATTCGGCACTTTTTTCTATGATAAGGGAAATATTTTTGCCAAGAGGAAGCATGTGAGCTTGGCTTCTCTTCAGGATTCCGTCGGAGTTGGTATCCGCTATCGGACTCCGTTGGGGCCGATACGCTTTGAGCTTGGTTGGAATTTAGATGCCCCCAAAGGGGAAAAAAAGGTTTTAGCTTTTATAACCATCGGAAATGTCTTCTAAATTTCTGTCTGTTTTGAGCCATTTGAATTTTTCTTTTCACCACATTCTCGTCTCTTCATTCTTCACTCTTTACTTTTTATTCTTCACTCTTTTTATTTTCCCTGAAACAATAGATCGAATCATTGCTGTGGTTAATGATCAGGTCATAACTTTAACAGATATCAGGATAGTAAAAGCATTTGGCTTCTATGAAGAAGAGATTAAGGGACTCAAAGCGGGCGTGCCTTTTTTTATTTTGGAGAGGCTGATTGATCAGAAATTGGCTATTCAATTATCCAGTGAAGAAGTAAAGATAGACAAAGAGGTAGAAGCTTACCTCAAGAATATGAGCGAGAAAATAGGGGATGAGAAAGTCCAGAAAACACTCGCAGAATATGGTTTCGATTTGGACGGTTTGAGAGAGTATATCTATGAAAAAATTCTCTTTCAAAAACTCATATCGCGAAAATTTGGCCAAAGTGTGGTTGTGACACTTGACGAAATCGAGAATTATTACAAAGGGACTTATGTACCTATTCAGAAAGAAAAGGGGCTCGAGCCTCAGCCGATGATAGAACTTCTCCATGAAATCGAGTCTACAATCAGAGAAAATAAGATAAAAAAACATGTTGAGGATTGGATAAATAAATTGAAAAGCCAAGCGGATATTCAGATTAAAGTTGAGAACTTGAATGAATACTTTAAAAAAGAAGGAAGCAAAATTGAATAATATGGCTTTTTTATTTCCTGGCCAGGGCTCCCAAGTTGTGGGAATGGGAAGGAGTTTTTATGACGACTTCTCTCTTGCCAGAGAGATTTTTGCTCATGCGGATGAGGTTCTCGGTTTTAAAATTTCCCGTCTTTGTTTTGAAGGACCGGAGGAGAAATTGAGGCTCACCCAAAATACCCAGCCTGCCCTTCTCGCTGTCAGCCATATTGCCTATCTTCTTCTTGAGAGAGAACCGAGGATAGCAGCCGGTCACAGTTTGGGGGAATATTCGGCTTTAGTTGCCGCAGGTTCTTTAGAATTTTCGGAGGCTTTGCGTCTTGTTCATAAAAGAGGAAAGTATATGCAGCAAGCCGTACCAGTAGGAGTGGGAGCCATGGCTGCTGTTCTGGGCATTGATTACAAAAGTGTCGAAAAAGTATTAGCTGAAACAGAAAAGGGAGTTGTGGAGATTGCAAACTGGAACAGCCAAGAACAGATTGTTATCGCTGGGCATGAGCAGGCGGTAAAAGAGGCTTTGGATTTAATCAATCCTCCCCGGTCTGTAATCCTGCCAGTGAGCGCTCCTTTTCATTGCAAACTCATGAAGAGTGCAGAAGAAAAGCTATCTTGTGACTTGGATCAGGCAGAATTTAAGGATCTCAAGTTTCCGGTAGTGACTAATGTGGATGCGAAGATTGTTCATAAAGGAGCTGAGGCCAGAGAGGCATTGAAGAGGCAGGTGAGCCGACCTGTTCTATGGTATAAATCTATGGAGCTCATGAGAAGAGAGAAAGTTGATTTATTTTTGGAAATAGGGTCTGGAAAAGTCCTCTCGAGACTGATGAGAAGAATAAGCCGCCTTTGGCCCTTGTCTCCAACCATTCTGAATATGGAAAATTCAGCAGACCTTAAGAAGGTTCAGGATGTTCATTCAGGAACGTTTTGATAAAACAGAGTATCCATATTTTGCATAATACTCTGCGGCAGATAAGAGAGCCGTTGCTATAACTATCCAAAGCCCGACTTGAGAGAGAAAATATAAGCTTCCCAAATACTTCTCACCTAAGATCAACAAGGATATTGTGATTGACTCTGAAAACATTTTGATCTTGCCAAGCAGTGAGGCAGGGATGTTTATTCCTTTTGAAGAGGCGATAGCTCTAAATCCTGAAACAGCTAATTCTCTTCCGATGATAATAACAACTATCCAAGCCGGGACAGCTCCTAACTCAACAAGACAGATGAAAGCAGAGGCAACAAGCAATTTATCAGCTATGGGATCTAAAAGCTTACCGAAGACCGTTGTCTGTTTTCTTCTTCTAGCCCAGATCCCATCAAACGTATCGGTGAGGGCTGCAATAATAAAGATGATAAAAGCTGTGAGCTCTTTTCCTTTAAATTGAGAGAGAAGGACCGCAACAAGGCCAGGAATAAGGAATATTCTTAAGACAGTTAGGAAGTTGGGCCCATTCATTTTTATGGAGATATACTATAGCTTTCTCTTATTGTCAAATGGAATCAGACTATGATATGGCCTAAAAATGTTGAAAAATCTGAAAGGGAGAAGTATAGTTGATTTAAGAAAATGTCTGCGAAGAATTCCATAACACCGATGATGGAGCAATACCACAGAATTAAAAAAAAATACCAGGATATTCTTTTGTTTTTTCGTCTTGGAGATTTCTATGAAATGTTCTACGAAGACGCAAAAGTTGCATCTTCAATCTTGGAAATAGCTTTTACTTCCCGTCAGAAAGTTCCGATGTGCGGTGTCCCTTACCATGCCGTTGATTCATACCTAGCCAAACTTCTCAGGCATGGTTTTAAAGTGGCAATCTGCGAACAGGTGGAAGATCCTAAACTGGCCCGGGGAGTGGTTAAGAGAGATGTAGTAAAAGTTTTGACTCCAGGAACAGCCGTAGAAGTTGAGCTAGAAGGGGCTAAGGAAAATATTTTTATAGCCAGTCTTTATTTGATAGAGGAAGATTGGGGGCTGGCTGTTATTGATCTTGCTTCAGGTCAGATGAGGACCTTTCAAAGCGATTCTCAAGAGAAACGTTTTTTGTCTGATGAGCTTTTCAAGGTATCTCCTAAGGAAATCATCTTTCCGGCTGGAGAGGAAGATCTAGTGAATCAAATTCTCTCAAGGAACAACATGACTTCAGTGTTGAAGAGTCCTTTAGAGGATTGGGCTTTTGATTTTTCGCAAACAAAAAATTTTCTGCTGACCCATTTCAAAGTCAAGTCTTTGGCTGGCTTTGATCTTACCGATAAAAACATGGCTATCCAAGCCGCAGGAGCTCTTCTGTATTATCTCAAGAAGGTGAGAAAGGATTCTCTGGTGCTTATTCATACAGTATCCTATATACACTCCAGCGACCATATGATCCTGGATGCGACAACTATTAAAAACCTGGAGCTGATCAGAAGCCTTAGGGACGGACGCCTGAAGGATTCTCTTTTAGACGTCATCGATTTCACTGTAACTTCCATGGGAGGAAGACTCCTTAAGTCTTGGCTCCTTCATCCTCTTCTGGATTGTTCTCAAATAAAGGAGAGATTAGATACTGTAGACGAGCTTCTCAGCCACACGATTGAGCGGCACGAACTTAGAGAAAACTTAAAGGAAATATTTGATTTGGAACGTCTTGCCGGAAAAATTTCTCTTTCTGTCGCCCATCCAAGAGATCTCCTTTCCTTGAAGGAATCTCTACTGCCTCTTCCTCAGATTCAATCCCTGATAGCCGGTTTTTTTTCGAAAAGAATAAAGGAGATTCATAAGGAATGGGATAATGGTCAAGACATAGTGGATTTAATCAAGAAAGCAATCATGGAAGAGCCAGCTTTTTTACTCACAGAAGGGAGTATCATAAAAGAAGGCTATAATAGAGAATTGGACGAGTTGAGAAAAATAAGCCGTTCTGGAAAAACGTTTATTTCACAGCTTGAAAAAAAAGAGAGGGAAAGGACGGGCATATCCTCTCTTAAAATACGCTATAACAAGATCTTTGGGTACTATATTGAAGTGACCAATCCCAATTTGCCTCTGGTTCCTGCTGACTATATCCGAAAACAGACTCTTATTAATTCCGAACGGTACATAACCCCTGAGCTTAAGGAATACGAAGAAAAAGTTCTCAATGCGGAAGAGCAAATTGCAGAACTTGAGTACAATCTTTTCCTTGACATTAGGAGCAAGATATCCCAGAAAACAGCGAGGCTCCAGAAGATTGCTTCGAATGTTGCCAGTCTGGACGTGCTTTCTTCCCTTGCCGAATTAGCATCACACCGGAATTATTGTTGTCCTGAAGTGAACTTTGAGGATAGGATAAAAATTGGAGAAGGGCGACACCCTATTATTGAAGTCACTAATGAGGATCCTTTCATACCAAATGAAAGCCTCTTAAACAGAGGGGAAGACCAAATCTTGATTGTCACAGGCCCCAATATGGGAGGGAAATCAACCTATTTGAGACAAGTAGCTCTCATCTGCATTCTGGCTCAAATGGGTTCTTTTGTTCCTGCTAAGGAAGCTGTAGTCGGCGCCGTTGACCGCATTTTTACTCGCATAGGGGCTTTGGATTTCTTGAGCATGGGCCAGTCAACTTTTATGGTTGAAATGCTTGAAACAGCTAATATTTTAAACAATGCCACCTCTAGAAGTTTGATCCTGCTTGATGAAATAGGACGAGGGACATCCACTTTTGACGGCCTCAGCATTGCATGGGCTGTGGCTGAGTACTTGCATGATAAAGAAGAAATAAGGCCAAAAACTTTATTTGCGACCCATTATCATGAGCTAACAGAACTTGCTTTGACTTTAGAAAGAATCAAAAACTATCATGTCTCGGTCAAAGAGTGGAAAGATGATATAGTTTTCTTAAGAAAGATTGCTCCCGGGCCTTCAGATAAGAGCTATGGCATTCATGTGGCTAAACTTGCCGGCATTCCTCGAGGTGTGATTGATAGAGCTAAAGAAATTCTTTTCAATCTAGAAAAACAGGAGCTGGATGACGTGGGACTCCCTCGAATTGCCTATCGCTCGACGAAAAAAAGGGATAAAAACCAGCTCCTTTTGTTCAAAGGAGATAGGGAGCGAGAAATTTTAGATAACATTATAGAAGAAATAAAAAAATGCGACCTTTCTTCTCTTTCACCTTTGGCTGCCCTGAATTTTCTCAACGTGCTCAAAGAAAAGATCAAAGGAAATAAATAAGGAGAAAAATTAATGAAAGAAGAAGTCAAGAAGGCGATCGAAGAACTTAGGCCTCATCTTAAAGCTGATGGCGGAGATGTAGAGCTTGTCGATGTTACCGAAGAGGGAATAGTCAAAGTCCGTCTTTTGGGTGCTTGCGAAGGCTGCCCCATGAGGAAGATGACTTTAACTCATGGCATTACTCAATTTATAAAGAAGAAAGTTCCAGAGGTTAAAGAAGTCCAGGCTGTCTGAGTCAACGATTGCTTGTTTGGTGCCTGGATGGGCTTGGGAGAATAAGGGGATATATCATTTGAAAAAAATGATAAATTATAGTAAACAAAGAAAGGCCAAAGAAGGCTAAGATGAAGAGAGGAAGACTATTTTTTTCTGTCGCTACATTTATTGTTTTTCTCAGTTCCTTAGCTATTGCGAACGGTTTAAACCTGAACAGTCTAGGATCGAGAGCCTTGGCCATGGGTGGAGCATTTGTTGGGTTAGCAGACGATTTTAGCGCCATTTACTGGAATCCAGCCGGAATTGCTCAATTCGATAAGCAATGCTTTGGTTTTTACGGAACAGATATTATTCCTTCTGGGACTTATAAATTCGAGATGCTTGTTCAGGGATTTGGCACCATTACAGTGGTTGATGCTGAAGCTGTAAGCAAACATTATCTTGCAGGAATGGCTGCCTACTATCGCCCTGTAAGCGAGAATATCGTGGCAGGGATAGCGGTTTATGTTCCCGCTGGTCTTGGTCAGAGCTGGGATGGTGCGGATTTTGCTGCCATAGCTGGATATGATCCCTCGCTTGAATGGAGGAGCAAAATTGGACTTGTCACCATCGCTCCAGCCATTGCTTATAGAATTAACGACCAGTTTTTTGTCGGAGCTTCGTTGAATATAAACTACGGAGTGTTCGATGTCGCCATGCATGCCGGCTCTACAGAGATTCCTCTAATATTTCCTCCCTATTATATGGAAGTCGATCTTGGCCAGTATGAAGAAAACATGAATGGATGGGGATACGGAGCAACATTCGGAATTCTGGTTAAGCCCAGCGAAATGTTCAGCCTGGGTGCAACCTTCCGGACGTCCAGTAAAGTAGAATATAGCGGAGATGCCAGTATTTCTGGTCTATCTACATTAGGTTCAATATTGGGTGCAACCTTAAACTCAACTTCTGATCTTGAGAGGGTAATCACCTGGCCGATGTGGATTGCTGGTGGCGTTGCCTTTAAACCTATGGAAAATCTTACCTTGACCGCTGATGTCCAATATACACAATGGTCAAAAATCGATGTTATGGAAACCGATTATAAAGATTCTTTCTGGCGATTTTTGATGACTAAAGAAGGCGATGACAAAAGGCCAATGCACTGGGATGACGCAGTCCAGATCAGGTTTGGGGCTGAATACAAAATAAATACAATTGCGATTCGCGGTGGATATTACTATGATCCCTCTCCTGCTCCTGATAGAACAATGAATGTCCTCCTTCCTAACTATGATTTCAATGTTTTTACTCTTGGCTTTGGCTACAATCTTAACGGCCTTCAGGTAGATTTCAGCTTCGAATACTTGACGGGAAAGGAAAGGGATATACCTTTTGGAAAAACTCAAGAAGAGTTCCCAGAATACGACCCTGAGTGGAAAACCGCGATGCCTGGAGTTTACAACATGAATATAGTTGTTCCCAATATCTCCATAAGCTATAAATTTTGATGGTTCTCTTCAATGAAACCTTTGCCGAGCGAAGCGAGGCTTATGTTCTTTTCTAGCAAGAAAAAGAGCGTTCCACATCATCAAGGATGAAGGAGGAGGATGATGTTTTTTAAGAGGAGAAAATGAGAATCCGAAAAGCTGTCATTCCTGCGGCTGGATTTGGGACGCGATTTCTTCCTGCTACCAAGTCGCAGCCCAAAGAGATGTTGCCTGTCGTAGATAAACCGCTCATTCAGTATGGCGTTGAAGAAGCTGTTCAGTCGGGCATCGAAAACATCGCCATAATCATTAGCAGAGGAAAGTCATCTATAGAGGATTATTTTGACAAGAGTCCTGAGCTAGAACAATTTCTTAAAGAGAAGCGAAAACTTGATTTATTAGAAGAAATAAAAGGAATCTCGAACCTTGCAGAATTTTGTTATATCCGTCAGAAAAAGGCTCTAGGTTTGGGTCATGCTATCCTGATGGGAGAAGATTATATTGGGCAGGAGCCTTTTGCTGTTCTTCTCCCCGATGATATATTCGATTGCCACATACCCTGCACAAAACAGCTTGTCGATGCTTACTATGAAGTAAAGGCATCGATTATTGTCCTTGGGCGAGTGGATGAAGAAGGGACAAAAAAGTATGGAATCATCAAACCTAAACAGATTTCAGAGAGGCTATTTCAGATTGAAGATATGATCGAAAAGCCAGGACCAGATAGAGCTTTTTCCGATTTGGGCATCCTAGGAAGGTATATTTTTAACCCTGAAATATTTGAGGCAATAAAAAAGACTTCCCCTGATAGCAGAGGGGAGATTCAAATCACTGATGCCATAAGATTGCTTCTAGAAACCCAGCCCATTTATGGATATCTTTTTGAAGGAAAACGTTATGATGCGGGAGATAAACTGGGCTTCATGGAAGCAATCATTGATCTTGCCCTTAAGAGGGCTGAGTTCGGCCAGAAGCTGAGGGAATATCTTAAATCCCTCTTGTAAAAAGGGGGTAGATAAAAAGGGGACAGGCTTCTTTTTCTGTGGGCAGTGTTCCTAAATATTCCTTGTGTATAAATATATAATTCTTTAATTTTCAATAATTTCAGTGGAAATAAGGATTGTGGCGAGGGACGGAATCGAACCGCCGACGCAGAGATTTTCAGTCTCTCGCTCTACCGACTGAGCTACCTC
>JAUWYH010000141.1 GCA_030615975.1 Candidatus Aminicenantota bacterium | reverse complement strand
CAAGAACCTGCTTTTTTCTCTCTCTCGAATTGACCATTCCAATGAATACTATCTCTTCTCTTCATCTTTAAAGGATAGATTCTCATCTGAGAAGATCCCACTCTTTGCCAAGAAACGTTTTAGAGATTTTCCTTTTCCTGTCGCACTGGTTAATTTCTTCTGGTATCGTCTTTGCTGGCCCCCGTTAGACTATTTTTTTCAGGCGAAATTAGATTTAACCCATTCGCCAACTCCTCTAATCCTGCCAACAAAAGGGAAAAAGATTGTCACCGTTTATGACTTATTTTTCATGGATTTTCCGCATGTCGCAGATAAGGAGACAAGGGAAATTTTTTTACCCAGGATTAAAGAGTCTCTTCATACAGCCGATGGGATTGTCACCATTTCCCATTTCTCCAAAAATCAGCTTACAGAGAAGTTTGCTGTCGATGAAAGCAAAGTGAAAGTTGTCTACCTTGGAATAGACCATGAATATTGGGATGATGTTTCTTCTGATGGGCTTTCAAAAACAGAATCAAAATACGCTCTTCCTTCTTCCTTTATCCTCTTTGTAGGGGCGCTTGAACCGAGAAAGAATCTTTTGAATTTGATAAAGGCTTTCAGGATTATTCATAAAAATCACAAGAGAATCCATCTTCTCCTTGTCGGTAGAAAGGGAGAAGAGTATAAAAAGGTAAAAGAAGAGATAAAACGACAATCGCTTGAATCCTGGGTGAAGATGCTGGGCTATGTCCCAGAGGTAGATTTAAAGAATCTTTATCGATTGGCTTCTGTATTGGTTTTCCCTTCTTTCTGTGAGGGGTTTGGTCTTCCCCTTCTTGAGGCCATGGTCAGTGGTTTGCCATTAGTGACTTCTCAAACTTCAGCTATTACCGAAATCGCTCAAGATGCCGGTCTTTATTTTAGCCCAGAAGATCCTGAAGAGATAGCAGATAAGACTCTCTTAGCCTTGAAGGATGAAAGATTGTGCAATACTCTGATCCAGAGAGGGAAAAAGAGGGCTTTAGATTTTAACTGGGAAAAAACCGCAGGGGAAACGTTGAGTTTTTATAATGAGATTGTGGGAAGATGATCCGAAACATTCTATTTGTTTCTCATTCAGCTGAGCTCAATGGTTCTGAGAGGATGCTGCTTCAAACATTAAATAGAATAGACAGAAGTAAGTTCTATCTTTGTCTTCTCCTGCCTCAGCCTGGACCTCTTGGTGAAGAAGTCAAAAAATTAGGTATTCAAGAGGAGATTATCCATTACAAATGGTGGCTTACAGAAAAGTCAAAAATTTGGAAACAGCCATTTTCCTGGATGTGGAACATAAAGAGTGTTTTTCAAATCTGCAAGATCATCCACAAAAGGAGAATTTCCCTTGTTTTCAGCAATTCTTCTGTGGCCTTTAGTGGGGCTTTGGCGGCTAAAGCAAGAAGGATTCCTCATGTCTGGTCGATCCATGAGATTTTGTGTGGGAAAAATCCTTTGATCAATTTCTTTTTTGGAAATCGGGCGCTTGTCAATCTTATTTCTTGTTTGTCTACAAGGATTATCGTTAATTCATCTGCAAGCCAAAAGGCTTTTAAGCAGCGAAAAAAAGTCCGCCTTGTTTACAATGCCTTAGAAATAGGAAATAAAAATATCGTTCCGAAAAATGCCCTAAGAGAGGAATTTGGTATCGGAAAGAAAGATTTTATCCTTGGAGTAGTTGGAAAAATTTATAGAGAAAAGGGTCAGAGAGAGGTGATATTGGCAGTGGACTCTATTCGCCGGACTTATCCTCATGTAAAGCTTCTGGTTGTAGGGGAGGTGAAGGATCAGGATTACTATCTTGAGCTAAAAAAATTAGTCAAAGAGCGGAATTTGGAAAAGCATGTATGCTTTGTAGGCTATAGAAAAGACATTTTTAACCTTTTGAGATCGATAGATTTGCTTGTGGTAAGCTCCTCTGTTGATTCCTTTGGTCTTGCGGCTTTGGAAGCCATGGCTGTCAAAACGCCAGTTTTGGCAGTTAGGGCAGGAGGTCTCCCAGAAATTATTTCCCATGGTAAAAACGGATTTCTTATAGAATCTAGGAAGCCCGAAATAATTCAGAAGGAGGTGGAATCCATCCTTAAGAATCCTTTAAAAGTTGCTGAGGTTACAGAGGAAGGCTTTCGGACGGCGAGGGAAAGGTTTTCTCTGAAAGAACAGGTCAAAGAAATTGAAAAAGTGATGGATGAGTGCTTTGAATATAATCGAAGATAAGCCTGAATTATCTATTATCCTTGTCAATTATAACGACAAAGTTCACCTCAAAGGATGTCTCTCCTCTCTTGAGGCAAGTACCCTCCTCTCTCATCTAGAGATCATCGTTGTGGATAACAATTCCTCGGACGGAAGCCAGGAATTCATTAAAAGCCACTTTCCTCGAGCCAAACTCATTTGTAACAAAGAAAATATAGGATTTGCCAGAGCGAGCAATCAAGGAATCAGGCAAAGTAGAGGAGATTTTGTCCTTTTCTTGAACACAGATACAACTTTTTTTCCTGAGGCATTGAGCTTGCTGCTTAGAGAGATAAAAACAAATCATCAGGCTGGAGCTGTAGGCCCGGCTCTGCTCAAGGGAGAAAACCGGTATCAAATTTCTTTTGGATGGAGGAGGGGTTTCGGTTCAGAGCTTCTCCAGAAGTGCTTTTTTAACCCCTTCTATAGGATGAAACTCAAACATGCCAAAAAGAAAAGAGAGGTTGGTTGGCTGAGTGCGGCCTGCCTGTTAGTCAGAAAAGATGTTTTGGAAGAAGTGAATTTGTTTGATGAAGATTTTTTTCTTTATTTTGAAGATATTGACCTTTGTTTTAGGATAAGGGAAAAAGGATGGAAGCTCATATGCCTCCCTCAGGTAAAGGTCTTTCATAGAGGAGGAGCAAGTACATCTTATTCCGAATTTTCGAGTCGTTATGAATACAGAAAAAGCCAACTTTATTTTTATCAAAAACACACTTCAAAAGTTTCACTTTTTTTGCTTCGCATTTATCTTCTATTGAATTTTTCTCTTCTTTTTATTTTCAACTTCTTAGGGAAAGATAGAGATTTGGGAAGAAAAAAGAGATTTTTTAAATTATTGAGGAATTATAAGAGCAAATATAAAGGATGAAAGAGAGAATCGGGGAAACAGGGGTAAGGTGATTTAGGAAGCTATATAACAAACCCAAAAATAGGTGGAAAGAATGATAAAAAAAGGGAGTTACCATTAGATTAGGATGGAGAAAATAAGAATTTTAGAGATGATCGATAAAACTTTCTTGGGTGGAGGACAAATCCATCTTCTTTCCCTGGTAAAAAACTTGGATAGAGCAAGATTCGATATTTCTGTCTGCTCTCGAGACAGAGGAGCTCTAGTGGATGAAGTTAAAAAGAATCAGATAAAATTCTTTCCTGTTACTTTCAGCAAGAGGAGATGGGGAAAAACCGTACGTGAAATCGCTTTTATCTTGAAAAGTCAAAGGGTTGATATCCTTCATACTCATGGAGGCGTGGCTGGTCTATACGGCCGCTGGGCTGCTTATAAGTGCAGAACTCCTATTATCGTCCATACCCTTCATGGAATCCATTATCTCCATTACCGCAATGCTCTATTAAAATTCTTCTGTATTCTTCTGGAGAGGTATTTTTCTCATTTCACTGATGCCTTGATTTTTGTTTCTGATGGCGACAGGAAGAAAGGACAAAAATATAAATTGGCGTCTTTAGAAAAGATGTTTGTTATCAAGAATGGAATTGATTTTTCAGAATATAATAAATTAAAGGTGAACAAAGAGGTGAACATAACAAAAGAATTAGGTCTTGAATCTTCGAAACCCATAGTGGGTACTGTGGCTCGTCTTCATCGCCAGAAAGGACTCATTTATCTTTTGAAGGCTGCAAAGAAAATTTCTCAAGTTTTTCCGGAAGTGAAGATATTAATCATCGGCGAAGGCTCGCTTCGAGAGAAACTGGAAAGGAAAGCACGTAGTTTGGGGCTTGAGAGATTGGTGTGGTTTTTTGGGGAAAGAAGGAATATTCCAATGTTTATTTCTCTTTTTGATGTTTTTATACTTCCTTCCCTTTGGGAGGGTCTTCCTTATACATTGATCGAAGCTGGAGCTTTGGCAAAGCCAGTTGTCTCCACAAATGTTGATGGAATAAGGGAGGTTATCAAAAATGAAGAAACAGGGATTTTGGTTCCTCCTAAGAACGCTGAAATTTTAGCCCAGGCAGTTATATCTCTTCTCCAGGATAGAGAATACGCCTTGCGCTTGGGGAGAAAGCTAAAAAAGGAAATTTACCCTCGATACACCCTTTCCAGGATGGTGAAGGAAACTCAGGATCTTTATTTTAAATTGTATCAAATATATCACTGATTATAGGTTATCAAAAATTGCCGATAGAGACGACGGATGGGTCCTGTCATGGTGTATTCCTGTCCTCGCTCCACTTATACAAATATTAATGGTGCTATCGGCAATTTTGGGGGTTACTGATTGATTGACAAAAAATTGCCTCCCTTTTATAATCAACCCCAATGGAAAAAGCAAAAGTCGCTCTTATTCATGATTGGCTCACCGGACAGCGTGGAGGAGAAAAGGTCTTGGAAGTGTTTGCTGAAATTTTTCCTGAGGCACCGATCTATACCCTTTTCCATTTTCCTGGTAGTCAGGTTAATGAGATAGAAGCAAGGACTATTA
>JAUWYH010000199.1 GCA_030615975.1 Candidatus Aminicenantota bacterium | reverse complement strand
AGAAGATGTTCATAAGCGTGAAAAGAGGCTATCGGAGAAAAGCCAGGAGGAGGAAATGAAGGAGCTCAATGAAGAATTGGAAGAAGAGAAAAAGACTGCGAAGAGTACTTCTGAAAAAGAAAAAGTAGAGAAAGAGTATAAAGAAAAAATTGTAAAGTTAAAGAAAGACCATGAGACAGAAAAGTCCCAAATAGAAAAGAGGCATAAGAAAGAAAAAGAAACGGTAAAGAAGAAAAAGATCAAAAAGAAAAAAATAGACAATATCCAATCTGGGGAAACTATATAGAGTATTTTTTTATTACTTCTTGAGGGATAACTTCAGGTTTCCCGCTCAAGGCATTTACAAGGACAAAAACTGCAAACCCTTGAGCAGCCATTTCTTCTGTTTCCTTTTTTAAAATTTGAAAACACACCTTGAGGCTTTTTTTCCCTATTTCTTCTATCCAGGTTCTGACAATTACTGTCTCGCCTAAAAATACTGGCTTGTGGAATTCGATATGAGTGGATTTGGTTGCCCAAGAGTAGCCCATTTTGAAAAATTTTTCCATAGACATTTTGTAGCATCTTTTCATCTGGTCATAGCGGGCAAAAAGAACATAGTCAAGGTAAACAGATTGATGGACATGTCGATTGATGTCTATATCGCTTGGACGAACAATAATCTCGGTTTCAAATTTTGTTTTCATTTTCGTTTCATCTCCCATTTAGTTGTAAAGATTAAAAGTTGTAGCCTTTCTTTTATGCCTATGTCAAGTATCATCTCGCAACTTTGGGACAAAGACAAAGATTAATACCTTTTTTACAAAATGTCATTCCTGTTTTACAATATGTCATTCCTGCGCAAGCAGGAATCCAGAACTATCTGCATATGCTTATATATTTCTGGATTCCCGCTTCCGCGGGAATGACAGCCATATTTTTGGATTCCTGCTTGCGCAGGAATGACAAACAAAATAAAAGGAAAAAGTAGTCTGTCCCTTTTTATTGTTCCCTCAAAATAGTTTTTTGAATTCCTGAAAAATTATGATAATATATTATTTAAGATAAGGAAGGCAGTTTCACATCCTTCTCTCAATACCTGCTGAAAATGACTTATTTAATTTACGCCCGAAAATACAGGCCTACGACTTTTGAGGAGATGATCGGTCAAAAGCCTGTTGTTCAGACACTCCAGAATGCTATCAAGAACAATAGAGTTGCCCAAGCCTATATATTTTCAGGAATGAGGGGAGTGGGAAAAACAACCGCAGCCCGAATCTTTGCTAAAGCCTTGAACTGTCAGCACGGCCCCACACCAACTCCCTGCAATAAATGCGAATTCTGTAAAACTATCACTGAGGATCGCTCGATTGATGTCCTTGAAATTGATGGTGCATCCAATCGAGGAATTGATGAAGTCAGGTCTCTTCGTGAAGGTGTAAAATATAAGCCCATCTATAGCCGCAATAAAATCATCATCATCGATGAAGTTCATATGCTTACCCGCGAGGCCTTCAATGCCCTGTTAAAAACGCTAGAAGAGCCTCCTCCTAATACGATTTTTATCTTTGCCACAACTGAATTTCACAAAGTTCCGGCAACAATCATTTCCCGCTGTCAGCATTTTGAGTTCAAGAAAATCTCTCAGAAGGAAATCATCAACCATCTTCTGAGTATAACCAAGAAAGAGGAGATAACAATCTCTTCTTTTGGTTTAAACATCATTGCTGAAGCGGCGGATGGCAGTCTGAGAGATGCGCAAAGTTTGCTCGACCAAGCTGTAGCTTTTTCTGGAGAAAACATCAGCGATGAAGATTTAAAAGAGATTTTAGGTGTTATGAACCGGGAAATTCTTTTCGAATGTTCAACAGCCATCATTGAAGAGAGGCCTGATGGAATTTTTCCGTTGGTCGAAAAAGTTATAAATGGTGGCTATGACCTACGATTTTTTTACAAAGAGCTTATTCAACATTTTAGAAATTTGTTGCTCATAAAATCGGTTAAAAGCCCGCTTGAGTTACTCCCTTTGAGAGAAGAAGATATGAAAAAATACCAGGAAGAGGCGAAAAAAGCTTCCTCCGAAGAGTTCCTCCGCTATCTCGTTGTTCTTCAACAAGGGGAGCAGGGATTGAAATTTTCTTCCCATCCCAGAATTTATTTAGAAGTATTACTTGTTAAACTCTGTCATTTCAAGAAAGTGACTTCTTTAAAGGATATCCTACAGGAATTAGAGAAGATGAAAAAAGGAATAAAGGCTCCTTCGGAGCTTAAAGAGAACGCTGAAATTTCTGTTTTAAGGCCAGAAGAAGAAAAAAGAGAGGAATCAGTTCCTGAGATAGAAATTCAGGGGAAGAGAGAGAGGGAAATGGAACAGGCTTTGAAAGACCCAACTGTTAAATATTTTATGGACACATTCAAAGCCCAGGTCCTTTCAGTAGAGCCTATAAAAAGAGTTAAGGATAAAGAATAGATTGTTTTTCTGATTTAAGGAGAGAAAAAATGAAGGGTGTACCTAATTTACAAAAAATGCTAAAAACCGCCAAGGAAATGCAGGAAAAGCTCCAGAAGGAATTGGCGGAAATGAGGATTGAAGGCTCAAGCGGTGGAGGCATGGTGAATGTCATTTTAGACGGGACAAAAAGCTTAATTTCTCTTCAGATAGAGCCAGAGGTGGTAAATAAAGATGATGTTGAAATGCTTCAAGATTTGATCATGGCTGCTTTCAACGATGCAGGAGCAAAGGTTGATGAGAATTTATCTCAAAAATTGGGTGCCCTGGGACCTGGCCTAAAAATTCCTGGACTATTCTGATGATTGAACAGAAACATCCTTTGGACCATCTGATCGAAGAACTGAAAAAAATTCCAAGTATCGGTGCTAAAACTGCCCAGAGAATTGCATTTTATCTTATAGGGCTCTCCTCAGAGGAAACTGATAGATTGGCTGATGCGATAAGAGATGCCAAAAAAAATACGTTTTACTGTTCCATCTGCAGTAGCCTTACTCATCTCGACCCCTGTTTTTACTGTTCTGATGGAGACCGTGATGATGAAATTCTATGTGTTGTTGAAGAACCTTTTAATATTTCTTCCATAGAGAAGACTGAAATTTACAATGGAAGATATCATGTTCTTTTGGGAACGCTTTCTCCCTTAAAGGGTCGGGGACC
>JAUWYH010000164.1 GCA_030615975.1 Candidatus Aminicenantota bacterium | reverse complement strand
TAGTTATTTCTCTTCCTTCAAATATTTGGCTAACCATTCATGAACAGTTTTCCACCAGAGTTCTGCATTCTGAGGTTTCTGGACAAAGTGATCTTCATCAGGAAAATATAGCATCTTGGAGGGAACATTCATCCTCTGCAGTGATGTGAAGAGTTGAAATCCTTGAGTAACAGGAACTCTAAAATCATGTTGAGAATGGATAACAAGACATGGAGTTCGAAAATTTTTGACATAAGCGCTTGGTGACCATATCTCATACATCTCTTTGTTTGTCCAAGGAGTTCCTCTAAATTCCCATTCGGGAAACCAGAGTTCTTCTGTAGCCCCGTACATGGAGCGCAGATCAAAAACCCCAGAATGGGAAATAAGACATTTAAACCTATCGGTATGCCCTTCTATCCAGTTGATCATGTACCCTCCATAAGAAGCTCCGGCAGCAGCCATCCGATTCTTGTCGATGAAATCGTAATGGGAAAGAAGATAATCACAGCCTCTCATGATGTCTTCGTAAGGCTTTCCTCCCCAGTCTCCGCTTATGGAATCTGTGAATTTCTGTCCATAGCCTGTACTCCCGTGGAAATTGATCATTGCCACTACATAACCAGGAGCAGAAAACATCTGGGCATTCCAGCGGTAATGAAAGTTATCAGACCATGCACCTTGGGGCCCGCCATGAATGAGCATGACTAGAGGATATTTCTTCGAGCTTTCAAAGAAGGGAGGCTTGACCAGAAAGCCGTAGATTTTTTCTGCTTCTGCTCCCTCAAACCAGAATTCTTCTGCTGGATTCATTTTAAGATTCTTGAGGAGATCGCCATTGATGTCTGTGAGCTGAACTATTTTTTTTGTTTTTAGATCAAAAGAGTAAATATCTGAAGGATGATTGAGGGACTGCTTGAGAAAAAGAAACGTTCCTCCGTCTTTGGAGAGGCTAAGAGAATCAATGTAAAAACCTTCCAGAATTTTTTCTACTCTTTTGTTCTCGAGAAAGATTCGGGCTAAAGAAATCCGGCTTTTTTCCTGAAAGGTAAAATAGATACTGGAATTATCAGGCGACCATATAATTTCGTTAACCGAGCGGTCTAAATTTTTAGTCAAATTTGTTGTCTTCTTATTTTCGCGATCATAGAGCATGAGGCTGTATTTATCAGCTTCAAAATCGGCTCTGGCCATAGCTCGATAGGCGATAAATCTGGCATCAGGGGAGTAATGGGGAGAGTTGTCGTTAGCTTTGTTGGTAGTGATCTGTTCTATCTTTCCCCCCTTGATTGAGGTAAAAAAAATATCATTGTTTGTTCCAAGGGAAATCCTCAATTCCGGATCAGTATTTCGAACAAAACAAATTTCCTTTCCGTCAGGAGAGAAAGTATAATCTTGACGGCTCCCCAAAGAAATTGGAGGCGTATCGTAATCTCCTGGTGTTAAATCGATTGCTTTTCCTCCCTCATAAGGGATGAGAAAGAGGTGACTCCTTTTTCCATCTCTCCATGAATTCCAATGACGGAAGAGGAGGTGGTCGAAGATTTTGGCTTTAACAAGAGACTTCTTTTTTCCTTCATTTTTTCTTTTATTGTTTTCTTCGTCGAGGCAATCAGGGAAGACAGACGAAGAGAAAGCAAGGTGTTTTCCGCTGGGAGACCAGATGACTCCAGAAGTCCCAGTTGAAAAGCTAAAAAGCTTATATGCTTCACCTCCGCGTGGATCGATCATCCAGATTTGAGGAATTCCTCCTCTGGTAGAGATAAAAGCGATTTTTTTTCCATCTGGAGACCAGCGGGGATTGTAATCAGATTTGGGATTTGCGGTTAGCCTCCAAGGTTTTCCTCCTTTAGATGGGATAATCCAGATGTCACTGTTGCCGCTGTTTTGCTCTTTATCCATTGTTGTCACTACAAAAGCGATGAGCTCTCCACAGGGTGAAATTTGAGGATCGCTGATTCTCTTTATTCGAATAAAATCGTCAAATGTCAGGGGATGATTGCCAGAAGAAGCCAGTGTAAAGGAGACAAAAATCAGAAATATCAGAAAATATAATAATTTTTTTTTCATATTTCCTCCTTTCTTGTCTTTAATTTAACGAGTCTATAAAGATTCGTCAAGTTGAAATCCATTGAGTTGACAACTTTTCTCTTCGTTTCTATAGTATAGGCTTAACGAGAACTTATATGACAGAAGAAGAAAGAGCCCATATTACGAATTCGCCCCTGGTAAAAGCTATAAAGAAGGCATACAAGGATGGCGAGGAAGACGAGGCCTTGGAGCCTATCATCAGAGTCGATTCCTACGGCCAGCCTATAGGAAGGTTTGAAAATGGAGATTATGTCATTTTTTATGATATCCGGGGAGAAAGAGAGGTTGAGCTTACAGAAAGTTTTACAAAGAAAGATTTCAGACAATTTCCAATAAAAAAGAACTTGTTTCTGAATTTTGTCACCATGATCAAGTATGATTCATCGCTCAACGTGAGAGTGGCTTTTCCATCTGATGGAGAAATCAAAAATACTTTTACTGAAGTAATCTCCAAGGCTGGCTTAAGGATGGTTAAGATTGTTGAATCTGAGAAAGCTGTGCATGTTGGGTTTTTTATGAATGGCAAGAGCGATAAAGTGTTTCCTGGAGAGGAAAGAGTCATCGTTGCATCTCCCGAGGACATTTCTTCTTATGCTCTCAAACCAGAAATGAGTGCCAAAGAAGTGACTGAAGAGATTTCCAATAAGATAAAAAATCCATTTTATCGAGTAATTGTCGCCAATCTGGCAAATGTGGATGTGGTCGGGCACATTGAAAATAAGGAAGCTGTCCTTAAAGCTGTGGAGATAGTTGACTGTGAGTTAGGAAGGATTATTACCGCCTGTCGTAAGCAAGGAGTAACGCTTGTAGTTACCTCAGATCATGGGACAGTAGAAGAGTGGCTTTATGAAGATGGGTCAATCAATACAGGTCATACAAGAAATCCTGTTCCTTTTATCATAGCTGACTTTTATCTTGAAGAGCCGAGACGTTGGATTATAAAAGAACAAGGGGAGCTTTCTGATGTGGCTCCTACAGTTCTTGAATTGCTCGGCTTGGCAAAGCCGCCCGAGATGACAGGCGAGAGTTTGCTCCTCAATTTTCAAAAGGAGCCTGTTATAAAGAGAAGAGTACTTCTTCTCATCCTGGATGGATGGGGCTTGAATGAGAAGAAGGAAGGGAATCTTTTAGCTGAAGCTAAAACCGAGAACTTTGATAAGTTGTGGTCTGATTATTCCCATTCTCATCTTAAAGCCGCTGGAGAGGCTGTTGGTATGCCATCTCATACTGTCGGAAATTCTGAGGCCGGACATCTTCATATTGGGTCTGGAAGACGTGTGCTTCTTGATCGAGTTCGAATAGATAGAGCTATAGAGAATAAAAGTTTTTTCCGTAACGAAGCTTTTATTTGGGCTATGGAAGGAGCCAAAAAGGAAAATAAGTCCCTTCATCTTTTGGGCATTGTGTCCCATTACAGCTCTCATGGGACTATCAAACATCTTCATGAATTGCTTCGATTGGCTGAGGATCTCAAAGCAAAGCAAGTATTTGTTCATGCCTTGATTGGACGGAGAGGAGAGAAGCCTGAGAGCGGAGCGATATATGTAGGCAAAGTCGAGGAGATGTGCCAGGCTCTCTCTATAGGCGAGGTAGTGACCGTCATGGGTAGATTTTGGGCTTTAGATAGAGAAGAGAACTGGGATCGTGTGGAAAAGGCCTACAGAGCTTTAGTGGATGGAGAGGGGAATAAGGCCTATAGACAAAATTGTAGATACAGTTCCTTGTAGGGTCCTTTACAAATAAAAAAGTCCATTGCAGACATTGGACCCTACTGTCGTGTCATGCGTGAAATATCGTATCAGGCACTCGTCATTCCCACGAATGTGGGAATCCAGTATTTCTGGCTACTTCGGTGCTTCTGGATTCCCGCTTCCGCAGAGATTTTAATGGGGGAATTTATTTTACATGGAGCC
>JAUWYH010000118.1 GCA_030615975.1 Candidatus Aminicenantota bacterium | reverse complement strand
TTCGGATATATTCTCTCTTTCACGGAATTGGAGATGCTCCTTTTTTAATAGGAGGGTCGATTGAAAACTGGAATTGTTAAAGATTGGCGTTACATGGAGCACAATATGGGTGCTTTCCATGTAGAAAATCCAAAAAGAATAGAGGCCATCTATCAGATGGTGGAAAAAGAAATTTCCTTTCCTTATTTAGAAATAGAACCCCGGCTGGCTCTGGAAGAAGAAATCGAAATGGTCCATTCCTCTTCCTATCTTAACGTCATCAGAGAAACTTCAGGAAAAGATAGAGTCATCCTTGATCCTGACACAGTCACATCTCCTCGTTCCTACGAGATTGCGCTTCTCGCTGCAGGCGGTCTTTTAAAGGCTATCGATACCATCATGGAAGGAAAAATCCAAAATGGATTTGCTCTTGTCAGGCCGCCTGGCCATCATGCTGAAACTTCCAGAGCAATGGGATTTTGTTTCTTCAACAACGTCGCCATAGGGGCTGAATATTTGTTGAAAAAATATGGCCTTCACCGCATCTTGATTGTCGACTGGGATCTTCATCATGGTAATGGAACCCAGCACTCCTTCTATGACAGAAACGATATCCTCTATTTTTCCACTCACCAGTTTCCTCACTACCCTGGAACAGGATACTGGGATGAAACAGGAAAGGAAAAAGGTGAAGGATTTACCACTAACGTCCCCCTCTCGTCTGGAAAAGCGAATGAGGACTACCTTTATATCTTCAAAAAAATCCTTGCTCCCATAGCTGCCATTTATAAGCCAGAATTCATCCTGGTTTCCGCAGGTTTTGATATCTATCAAGATGATCCTTTGGGTGGTATGAGAGTGAGCGAGATAGGCTTCGGAGCCTTAACTTCCGAGTTGTTGTCTTTAGCCCATCAATTCTGCGATGATAGAATTCTATTTACATTGGAAGGAGGATATGACCTCCGAGGTCTTCAACAGGGTATCAAACAGGTTTTGCTCCATATTGGAGGAGAAGGGGAAAAATCGGATATAAAAGCAAAAATTTCCCCTGCCACAGAGAGAGAACTTGCTCCTATATTTGAGACCCAGACAAAATTCTGGAAAATTTAATGCCTTTACATGCTCTATTTGATATTTTCTAGCAAAATCTGTCTCGCATATATACATCCGTCATCTTTTAAGGACAGAGTATTTAATCTTATCTTAAAAAAATAAGGGGGAAGAATTGGCATAGTATTTGCATGAGATGATAATGGAAAACGAGGAGAAGAGCGATGAAAAAAATAATCGGATTATTTATAGCTTTTATTTTTTGTCTTTCTCCGCTAAATGCACAAGAATCTAAATATACGAATTATTCTTTTGCCAGACTGAGCTATATCACTGGAAACACATATATCCAAAGAGCTGCTGACCTCGGTTACGAGGAAGGTGTAGTCAACATGCCTATTTCTGAAGGGGATAGATTAGGAACAACTGAGGGCAGAGCTGAAATTTACTTAGGAAAGGGAAATTACGTCAGATTAGATCACAACACAAAAATCGATTTTCTAAAGTTACCTGATAAAAGAAATGACCTTATTCAGATTCAAATCTGGTTAGGGAATGTTTATTTCAGGGTAAAGTTTTTAGAAAAGGAAAAAAATATTGAAATTCACACTCCGGATGTCTCTGTTTACCTTTTAGAGAAGGGACTGTACAGAATTGATGTCCGGGAACAAGGAGAAACAGAAATATTTGTTTTTAATGGACTTATAGAAGCGGCCGGTGACACAGGATCTGTCCTCGTAAAAGATGAGCAAAGACTCGAGGCCATTGACGGCCATTTCGCTTCTCGGCCAAGCCGATTTCATGCAGTGGCTGAAGACAGCTTTGACAGATGGAGCGAATACAGAGATTATCAAATTCGAAAACACCTGGCAAAGAGATATCTCCCTGAAGAACTCGAAGATTTCGAATACGAACTCGCTACCTATGGTGATTGGGTTTATATCCCGCCTCATGGTTATGTCTGGGTTCCCGGAGGGGTCGATCCCTATTGGCGCCCTTACTACCATGGCCGATGGATATGGCTCTCATTATCTGGGTGGACTTGGATTCCTTATGAACCATGGGGATGGGTCGCGTTTCATTACGGAAGATGGCATTGGAGTGTAGGACCCGGTTGGTACTGGATTCCGACAACAGTCTGGGGTCCTGCCTGGGTGAGCTGGTATTGGGGATACGATTATTTTGGCTGGGTTCCCTTAAGTTACTACGGCTATCCTGTTGTTATTATCGACAATGTGTTTTATGGCAGGTATCAAGGACACTATTATCCTTATAATTCCCGAGTTCTGACAGTTATCCACAAGAATCAACTCAAGGCAAGAAATGTCTCTAAAGTAGCTCTATCTCAAGAATCTATCAAAAACCTAGGCAATATAAAGCTTTCCAAAGAGTCGATATCTATAAAGCCTTTAACCCGCAAGATCTCAGTGGATGAACTGGGAGAAAACAGGCTCTTTCTCAAGAACAAAGGGAGTTTATCTGAATTTAAGCAAGGAAAACGCCTGAGTCAGACTGTATCCAGTAAATTTAGACCTTCAGATGGAAGAACAATTAAAAGGGAATCTGCTCGCAGCTTCAAATCATCGCAAGAAAGAAAAATTGATAAAATAAAAATTGGTTATCCTTCTTCTCCAGAAATAAGCGGCAGAGAATATTCAAAAACAAGAAAATCGGGTTCTATACTCAGCCGAATTTACAGATTCATAACAGGTGATAGAGAATCCATCAAAAGCCGCTCTTCGGACAGTTCTTCCTCTCGAGGAAAGACTTCGGAAAAGAGCGTTTCTCGTTCGAGTTCCAAGCGTTCTTCTTCATCGACGACACGTAAATCCTCATCCTCTTCCAAATCCTCCTCAAAGTCTGGTAAAGTCAAGAAAAAGAAGTAAAATGTAGGGTGGGCTCCGCTATCTAATGAACCTCTTCTTTCTTCCCAACAGAATAATAATCAAGAATTTTCATATGGTCTTCATATGAACAAAACCTGGCCGGCTCTGTCCCTGGCAGAAAAACTTCCTTCATCGGAAAAAGACAAAAAGGAGTTGCCAGCAATCCGGTTTTGCGATCGATTTCTACAAAAATGAGGTTAGGGGAAACCTCAAATTCCTCCTCAACAGGCTCTGTTTCCTCTTCTTCCGCTTTTCTCTTTTCTTCTTCTATGATTCTTTTAAAAAATTCTATCCATATGGGAAGAGCAGCTACGGCACCAGATTGCCTTTCTCCGATACTCGCCTGCTCCTTTTCATGACCAACCCAAACCCCTGCACAAAGAGAGGGAGAAAAGCCAATAAACCAGGCATCTGTATACTCATCAGTCGTACCTGTTTTCCCGGCTAAAGGCTTTTCCAAAAACGCCGCTGATCTTGCTGTCCCCCTCTGAATAACTCCTTGAAGTAAATAAGTCATCATATAGGCTATTTGAGGGGAAATCACTTCTTCCGATTGAACTTTAGTCTCTTCTAAAATGTTTCCCTTTTTGTCCTCAATACGAGTGATAAAATAAGGTTTTATTCGAATTCCTCTATTGGGAAAAGTCGTAAAAGCAGAAACAAGTTCAGTTAATCTTACCTCAAAAGCTCCCAGAGCCAAAGCAAGGTAGGGATAGACAGGAGAGGTAATTCCAAATCTTTGACAATAATCTACCCCAGTTTGAGGCGAGATATATTCCAGAAGCTTGGCTGTTACTATATTCCTTGACTCCTCCAGCCCTTTTCGTAGAGTCACAGCGCCCTTATATTTTTGATCATAATTTTGAGGTGACCAAGGTTCTTCAGACCATTTATCGACAAAGTCAGTTGGCTCATCAATGATGATCCTTGCAGGCGTAAATCCATTCTCAAGGGCTGCAGTATAAAGCAGGGGTTTTATCGCCGAACCTGCTTGCCTTAAAGCTTGAGTAGCCTGGTTGAACTTAAGTCTTTTAAAAGAATAACCTCCAACCATGGCTTTTATCTGGCCTGTTTGCGGCTCAATGGCTAGAAAAGCTCCTTCAAGAATCGGCTCCTGATCAAGAGAGACAAGAAGTTTCTTCTCCTCTTCGTCTATCTTTTTTATCTCAACATGAATAACATCTCCTCGTCTTATAAGGTTTTTCAGATTTTTCGTCTTTGTCCAGGAAATATCCGTATTCTTCAATTTTCCTGAATTATCCTTAATTTTTACAGATGCCTCTTGACTTGTCACAGATAAAACAACAGCCTCGATGATCTTTCCTTCCTCAAAAGTAGGTTTTAGCCAACTCGAAAGAAAATTATTTTCAAGTTCTTCAAGATTTTCAATTCCTTCTTCTAATAAATTTCTCTTATCATTTCTCCAACCCTGTCGCTTATCCAGCGTCCGCAGTCCATTCCAAATAGCCTCTTCAGCATATCTTTGAAAAGCTGGATTTAAGGTCGTATAGACCTTTAATCCTTCCCTATAAAGGGCATTTACCCCGTAATTTTGTTCTAAGTATTTCCTCACTTCTTCCCTAAAATAGGCAGCAAATTCAGAATTTTCTCTATACAAAGGGAGGACATTTAGAGGCTTTTCTTTAGCCTCCTCTCCTTCTTCCTTAGTTATAAAACCCTCTTCTATCATCCGATTAAGTACGTGGTTGCGACGGCGTTGGGTTAGTTCAGGTTTACGATAAGGAGAATAAAGAGAAGGGCCTCTTAAAATACCAGTGATCAAGGCTGATTCCTCTAAATTTAATTCTGAGGCCTTCTTTCCAAAGTATAAATGTGAAGCAGCTTCAACTCCATATGCTCCATGGCCCAGATTGAATTGATTACAATACATGGTCATGATATCTTCTTTGGAGTATTTTTTTTCGATTTTGATAGTCAAGAGTGCTTCTTTCAATTTTCGCCGTACAGTTTGCTTACGATGGAGAAAGAGCTCTCGGGCCAGTTGCTGACTGATCGTACTCCCCCCTTGAAGTCTTCTCATCCTTATGCCAAGCTTAATGTCTTCCTTTAAAGCTCTCAAAATCCCGCGAAAATCTATTCCTCTGTGGTTGTAAAACCTGGAATCTTCAGTGGCTATGATTGCTTTTTTCAAAATCTCTGGAATCTCCTCATAGGGAACTTCAATCCTTTTTTCTATGGCGTATTCTCCGATAACTTCCCCATCATTAGAGTAAATATAAGTACTTATGCTCGGTTCAAATTCCTCAATCTCAGATATGGATGGGAGGTTTTGTACGAT
>JAUWYH010000184.1 GCA_030615975.1 Candidatus Aminicenantota bacterium | reverse complement strand
TGGCATCAGGAAGAACAGGATCCATAGTCTCTGCAGGCTGAGGTGTCTGATCATAAAGAATCCCAGCCCTCAGGGCAAAATTTTCATTCAGCATGTACTGAAAGCCCCCTCGAAGGACAAACGAATCCTTCCAGTTTTCCTCGACTTCTTTATCTTTAAACTCAACACCAGGAATTGCAAGAGGAACATCAACATCAACAACATATTCATCAAAGCTGCTCCACAGAATATAATGGAAATCAGCTGTTAAGAGCAGGCTTTCAGTCAGATTGAAGGCTGCTCCGACACCAAGTATATGGGGAAATTTGAAAGAAGTCGAAGCTTCGCCCTTGCTTGGGATATAGTCTGCGATCATTTCAGATGTTACATACTGGTCATAGGGGGAAGGAATTTGAACTTGGGGAGTTTCTAATTCTATATCTCCATCATATTCAATCTTGAAGCCACCGCGCCAATTGAAGCCTAAGGAAAAATTCTCTCCTTTGTAAAGAGCTCCAGCGTTCAAACCCCACCCACTGCCATTAGCCTTTAAAATAATTGGCACATCAACTGAAGCCACAACAGGGAAAGGCAAACCAATGAGTGGACCAATATCAATATCCTCATGCTCAACAAGTTCAAAGGATAGAGTAGAATAGATATAAGAAACACCAAACGCCACGGATAAGTTCTCATTAACCTTGAAGGCCAAGGCAGGATTGAAGAAAAACGTCTTCATATCATCTTTGGTAGCAATATACTTTAAAGGATAATCTTTCGGCCATTCCGTCCCCAAACCATAGGGAGTAAAGAACCCAAAGCCAGCCGTTATTCTGTCATTAACCTTATGGGAAATGTAAAAATTGGAAGGATAGAACAATAGACTTTCTCCTTTTACTGAATGATAGGTAGGATCTGGCCAGTTCGGCAAGCTCAAAGAGTTTTTGGGGGTGATTAAGGTTGTTCCAAAAGAAATCTGAGTTCCTTCCAGCCAGGCTATACCAGCAGGGTTATGGAAAATAGCAGTCGGATTATTGGCGATAGCAACAAAGGCTCCGCCCATAGCCATGGCCGCAGCGCCATGCTCATAAATGAGAAAGCCAGCTCCGTGAGTAAAAGGTCCTGTTCCTAAAAACAATAAAAAAAACATAATAAGAAGTATAACTGTTTTCTTCATTTGAACCTCTTCTTCGTAAATTTTTAATCCTGCATGAAAACAAGCTGTAATGTACACTTTTTGGTCAATCTTCCTCGTCTTGTTCAACTATCTATAAGAAAAAGAGCTCAATGTCAAGAAAATTTTAAAAAAATTATTTCATGATCATTTCTAGATATGTAAGCATTTCTTTTTCTGTGATGGAATAGAATATTATGAATCAGGCTGAAGTATCATTATATACAGGACAGGAAAAGTTTCACGAACACACCTTCTGCTTGTTGGGAAAAGGGGCCCTCCAAAACTATAAATCAATCATAGCAGAATATAAACTGGTTTTTAATTTATCAATGAACAAAACCTACTGAGGGAGGCACTTCAGCAGGAGTGATCGACCCAAAGTTCTCCTCATACTTCTTTATATTTGACTCAAGGGCCACCATAAACCTTTTCACATGAGCAGGGCTGAGAATGATTCGAGAAACGAGTTTTCCCTTGGGACCGTCTGGAAAGACAAAGGCAAAATCAAAAATAAATTCTTCCTTAGTGTGGCGAATAGCAGCAAGATTAGAATATTGCCCTAAAGCGACATTTTCATCTACTTTTATATCTATCTTTTTCTCTTCCATATTTCCTCCTCTAATCATGGATTCGATTTTATTCTTGCTGAATTTCTGAGAAAATTCAACTATTCATCTTGACTCCTTTTATTTAAAAAGGAAGGTCTTTATAAAAAAATCAAAAATATTAAAATTTTCTCTTTACATTTTTTTTATTTTTAGTATAATGTAAATGGTTTTCTTTTGCGGGCTGGAGAAAGCCCCCACCTTTTAGGTTCCCATCATCAACCCCCCTTTTGCTGACAACAGCCCGCACTTAATTCCTTATGTCCCGCTTTCTCCAGAAGATCAATAACAAAATCTTTCTTCCTTATTTTGGGGTATCAAGTTATAAAAAGGCTTCTTTTTACATGAAAGACAAAAAAAAGGGACAGGCATCTTTTTCTGGAAAAAGGAAAAAACAAAATTTATTTGATTGGTTCCCCTTCAGAATATTTATCGATTACTTCGGCAGGAACTTCATAAACATTTCCCCACCCTCCATAACGATTCAATACTTGAGGTGAGGTAACACCTCTTTTTTTTCCATTCTGTATGAGATAAACAGGACGATTTGCACGGTCACTTTGTTCAATAATCATATATCCTTCGAAATTCAGATCAATCATGGTTCCTTCTTCCATCTTATCCAAGGTATCATAGGAAATTTCGACAAGATAATCCCAAGGATTCTTTCCTCTTTTTTGGTCATAGTTGTAGCGATATATACTCTCTAAATTTCTAAAAGCGTGGCGAATATAAACTCCTGGACCTTCTCTCTCAATCATGTAAACTGTAGCATCCCTTGCTTTCACATATTTTTGGTGGAGATAGGCAAGATTATCAGGAGAAGGCCATTTGGAAAACTCATAGTCCATCCTATCCAGAATTCTTCGGCAATCTGAAAGAGCGTAGGGTTGAATTTCCGTTCTTTTCATCTCTTTCTCTAATTCTCTATATGAGTTAACAAGGTAAATAAAGGCGTTGTACAGATTTGTTCTCAAGAAACCATTCCTGAAATAGTTTGATCTTTCCTCTGTCAACCTCAAAAAAAGTCTACAGGAAGCAGCAAATGCTTCAGATTTAAAAAGAACAGACTGCTCTTGGTCAGAGATTGTTCCACTCCAACCCTTAAAATGTTCATAACTGTTCTGAGCAAGATAAGATGCTTGCTTTTCAAGCTCGAGCCCAAGTCGGTAAATGTCTTCTCTTCTCTTTCTTTCTCCGAAAACAAACATACATAAAACAATCAATAGAATGCATACAACAGAAAATTTTGACACCTTATTTTTCAACTTATCCTCCGTATTTCTAATCTCTAATTGAAAAATAACCAACAAATGCTGAAAAGTCAATCTATCTTCTGTTTCTTGACTAAACAATTTTAAGATGCTAAATTTCGAAACGATTCTTTATCATCTGAGTGGAAAGGCCGTAACAGAGGATATCCATGCTGAACAAAGAAAATCTCAAAAAGAGATACCAAAGAATCTATAATCAGCTCCAAGAACTTTTTGTTAAAACAGAGAACAGGATTGCCCGCATGTCAACAGTGTCTGCTCTCCTTCATGCCAAAATGCCTCATTTTTTCTGGACCGGCTTTTACATTCTATTGGATGGCGAATTGATTGTTGGTCCTTATCAAGGCCCATTGGCTTGCCAGGTTCTAGAAAAAAAGAAAGGAGTTTGCTGGGCTGGAATTGAAGGCAAAAAAACGATTATCGTTCCCGATGTCCATAAATATCCCGGT
>JAUWYH010000105.1 GCA_030615975.1 Candidatus Aminicenantota bacterium | reverse complement strand
ATTCCAAATGATTTTACGAGAATAACATTATGAATAAAATTCAAAACATAAACCTGATACATGTAGGGCCTGATCCCCGATCAGGCCTATTGATGGAATAAGAGATTTCTGAAACCTTATCGCTGATAGAAGATATTTGATGACGGGAAGCATTTCTTTTTCCGTGATAGAGATATTGACTCAATGTGATAACCAGAGATCAGGCTGGGTGGTGGAGAAAACCGTGAGAAAGGCTGAGCGGGCACGGTTCCTCTCCAGAATGGAGAGGAGAGCGAAGCCTGAATCCGAGCGGGATTTGACTCGCTGGGGCAAATCCCGCGTGTTTTCGAATCACCCAGCCTGATCATAACCAATGCCTTCTATCACGGAAAATGAAATGCTTACTTGATGACCCAATTTCTCACAAAAGGAAACAGGGTGAAAATAAAAGATTGGAGGCAAGAATGAAAGGATTCAATACAATAATATTATTTTTTATTTTTTCTTTGGTAGTTTCCTGTGGGAGCCAGTCGAGGAAAGATGTGGCTGACCTTGTTTTCCTAAACGGCTCAGTATGGACGGTCAATCCCGATCAGCCTTGGGCTGAAGCGGTGGCTGTGAAGGGAGAAGAGATTTTGGAAGTTGGATCTTCCAGAGAAATAAAGAAGCTGATCATGGATAAAACAGAGGTCATCGATCTAGAAGGAGCCTTTCTCCTTCCTGGATTTATTGATAGCCATACTCATTTCATTGATGGAGGATTTTCACTCTCAAGTATTCAGTTGAGAGAAACAAAGAGTCGTGAAGAATTCATAGCCAGAATAGAAGAGAAAGCCAAGGAACTCGATGAAGGAGAGTGGATTCTCAATGGCGATTGGGACCACCAGCAGTTTGATCCTTCGCGGCTTCCAAGCAAAGAGTGGATTGATGCGGTTACACCCTACAACCCGGTTTGTATAAACCGCCTTGACGGCCATATGGTTCTTGTGAACAGCTTAGCTTTGAGACTTGCGGACATCACAAAAAATACTCCTTCTCCTACGGGGGGTGAGATTCTCAAAGATCCTAAAACGGAAGAACTAACAGGAATTCTAAAAGATGCTGCCATAGAGCTTGTCAGCAGGCATATACCAGAGCCTTCTCTAAAAGAAAAAATAAAGGCGGGAGAAGCGGCTATCAGGCATGCAAATGAGATCGGTGTGACTTCTGTCCATGATATGGGTAATGTATCAAATTTTGAGGTCTATCAGGAGCTTCAGAAGGCAAACAAGCTCAAAGTTCGAGTTTGCCTTTATATGCAAATCACCAATGTTGAACTTTTAGTGCGTCTCAAATTGAAATCGCCTTTTGGCAACGATTTTTTAAAAATAGGAGGATTAAAGGGATTCGTTGATGGCTCGTTGGGGTCCTCGACTGCGTTGTTTTTTGAGCCTTATTTAGACAATCCCTCAAAAAGAGGAATCCTTTATTCTCATATGTTTCCAGAAGGAATCATGGAGAATCGCATCATGAAAGCAGATAAAGCAGGTCTCCAGGTCGCCATTCATGCCATAGGCGATAAAGCAAACCATATTATCCTTGATATTTTTGAGAAGGCAATCTCAGAAAACCCAAAAAGAGAAAGGCGGTGGCGAGTTGAACATGCTCAACATCTTCTCCCTGAAGATATGGATAGAATGGGAAAACTTCACATTATTGCTTCTGTTCAGCCTTATCATGCCATAGATGATGGGAGATGGGCAGAAAAGAAGATTGGGAAAGAGAGATGCCGCACTACCTATGCCTTTAAATCTCTGAAGGAGAAGGGAGTCATCCTTGCCTGTGGTTCGGACTGGACGGTTGCTCCTTTGGAGCCTTTAACTGGAATTTATGCGGCAGTCACGAGACGCACATTGGACGGCAAGAATCCTAAAGGTTGGTTTCCTGAACAAAAGATTTCCTTGGAAGAAGCCATCAAAGGCTACACACTAAACGGAGCTTATGCTGAATTCTCTGAGAATGAGAAAGGCTCCATAGAAAAAGGGAAACTTGCGGATCTGGTGAAACTCGATCAGAATCTTTTTAAGATTCCTCCTGAAAGAATGAGAGAAGTGCAGGTTAAGATGACCATTTTGAATGGAAAGATAATTTACAGAAGATAGACTGGTTAACTGATTTACTTATATTTTTTTCTTTTATTATTATTGTCGTCATATTAAATATTTGTTAATATAATCCGTCTTAAATTGGAGGAGGCCGGCATGAATGTTGGTGTGATTAACGAAAGTGGCAAGATAGAAAATCGGGCCGGGTTAACCCCGAGCAGTGTTTCTTTATTAGTCGAGAAAGGACATGTAGTTTATGTCCAGGCTGGAGCAGGATTGAAGTCAGGCTATACAAACGAAGAATATGCTTCTCAAGGGGCAAAAATTGTTTTTACCAAAGATGAAGTTTTCGGCCGTTCTGATGTGGTTCTCAATATTTCCCCCCTTAATCAAGAGGAATGTAATCTGGCAAGAGAAACTCAGATTTTATTAGGATTTCATCACTTGGCTGTTGCCCGAAAAAGCCTTGTGGAAGAACTTCTCAAGAAAGAAGTGACTATCATCGGTTATGAAATAGTCCAAGAAGATAATGATGTTCTTCCTTTTATTGAGAGCTTAAGTGAGGTTGCAGGCCAGATGTGTCTTTTTATATCAGGTCAATATCTTCAGACAAGTCAAGGGGGGCGGGGAGTGATTGTCGGTGGAGTGGTGAGTGTTCCGCCTGCAACAGCGGTCATAGTTGGCAGCGGTGTTATAGCCAGAAGTGCAATCAAGGCTTTGTTGGGAGCAGGAGCCCATACTATTGCTTTAAGTCATAATATGGACAAGCTAAGAGAGTTAGAAGAGATGACTTCAGGGAGGTTGATAACTCTTATAGCGAGCAAATACAACCTAGCACGTATGGTGAAAATTGCTGATATCCTCATCGGAGCCGTTCTTCGTCCAGGAGAAAAAGCTCCCATTATGATCACAAAGGATATGGTAAAGAACATGAAAAAAGGGTCACTCATCATTGATTTAGCCATTGACCAGGGCGGATGCATTGAAACAAGCCGTTTAACTACTCTTGATCAGCCCACTTTTGTGGATGAAGGTGTTATCCATTACTGCGTCCCGAATATCACTTCAGCAGTCAGCCGCACTTCCACAAAAGTTTTGTCCAATCTTGTTTCCCCATATCTTCTCCAGATTGGAGAGATGGGGATCGATTTGACTTTGAAGAAGAACAGAACATTGACAAGAGGCGTTTATGTCCACAAGGGGAACATCGTGAGAAAAACTATTGCCGAAAGATTTGATTTGAAATATAAGGAACTTTTTTCATTTTAACGATTTGGAATTCTAAAAATGAGAAAAATCTTCAGCGAATTCAGTCCGGATCAGAGGGAACTTATTCACATCATTCACAAAGTCCAAAAGGAGTATGGTTATATTCCTCCTGAGAGAATTTCTGAAATATCCAGGCACTTAAAAATTTCTGAAAGTGAAATCTTTGGAGTTCTCACATTTTATAAAACCTTTACTCTTGAACCACGAGGGAAGCACTTGATCACTATCTGTATGGGGACAGCCTGCCATGTAAGAGGAGCTCCAGCAATTTTGGATGAATTTAGGAGAAGATTAGGCATAGAACCAGGAGAAACAACCGAGGATAAATTATTTACATTGGAGACCGTAAATTGTGTTGGTGCGTGTGCTTTAGGACCTATTGTTATATCTGATGGAACATATCATGGTCAGATGAAGATGAGAGAAGTGGAAAAAGTCCTTAAAAAATATAAAAATGAAAAAGCGGGATAGTCCAGAATAATGAAAGATGTTTATATCACAAAATTAGAAAAAACTAGAGCTGAAATCCTTGTTTCCCTAAAAGAACAAAAGACCTGCATCACTATTTGTGGGGGAACAGGTTGTCATGCCTATGGCTGTTTAAAAGTGGCCAAAGCTTTCGAGGATGAGATTAAGAAACAGAATCTTCAAGAACTCGTTGATGTCAGAACAACAGGTTGTCATGGTTTTTGTGAAAGAGGACCGATTGTTGTCATCCAACCTGATGGGATCTTCTATCAGAGGGTCCAAATTACTGATATCAAAGAAGTCATAGCAGAGACAATAAAAAATAAAAAAATCATAGAAAGGCTTCTTTATGTTGATCCCAGAACAAAAGAAAGAATCATTCAAGAAAAAGAAGTTCCCTTTTATAAGAAGCAAAAACGCATCATTTTCGGGAATAATGGCTTTATAGATCCTAAGGACATCAGAGATTATATAGCCTTAGATGGTTATAAGGCTTTAGCAAAAGTCCTTTTTGACATGACTTCTGAGGAAGTCATAGAGGAAATCAAAGGTTCTGGTTTGAGAGGTAGAGGAGGAGCAGGATTTCTTACAGGAAGGAAATGGGAGATTTGTCGAGCAGCTAATTCTGAAGTTAAATATATCATCTGCAATGCTGATGAAGGAGATCCAGGTGCCTACATGGACCGGAGCCTTCTTGAAGGAAATCCCCATAGCGTTATAGAAGGGATGATCATCGGCGCCTATGCCATCGGTGCTTCTGAAGGCTTCATATATGTTCGGGTGGAGTATCCCCTGGCTGTGAATAATGTGACCATAGCATTAGATCAGGCTAAGAAATTTAGTCTATTGGGTCATTCTATCTTAGGGTCAGAATTTAACTTTGATATTCATGTTTTTAGGGGAGCAGGGGCCTTTGTTTCTGGAGAGGAAACATCTTTAATGGCTTCTATTGAGGGGAGACGTGCTTTTCCAAGACAAAGACCTCCTTTTCCTGCGTTAGAAGGATTGTGGGGGAAGCCCACAAATATCAATAACGTCGAGACTTGGGCCAATGTGCCTCTAATAATAAATAAAGGTGCCGATTGGTACTCTCAGATCGGGACTAAAAAGAGCAAGGGGACAAAAATCTTTTCTCTCGTAGGGAAAATAAACAATACAGGTTTAGTAGAAGTCCCGATGGGTATCACGCTGAAAGAAATTATTTATGATATCGGAGGAGGCATAAAGGAGAATAAGAAGTTTAAGGCTGTCCAGACAGGAGGGCCTTCAGGAGGATGTATCCCTGCTGAGAAGCTTGATCTGCCCATCGATTTCGATACATTGATCAAAGCTGGCTCCATGATGGGCTCTGGCGGAATGATTGTTATGGATGAAGAGACATGCATGGTGGATGTGGCTCGTTATTTTCTGAATTTTACCCAAGAGGAATCTTGTGGAAAGTGTGTCCCGTGTCGTCTTGGTACAAGGCAGTTTGTGGAGATTTTAACCCGTATCACTCAGGGGAAAGGCGAGGAAGGGGATATAAAGAAACTTGAAGATTTAAGCGAGTCTACAAAAGCAGGTTCTCTCTGTGGATTAGGACAGACAGCCCCTAACCCTGTGCTCACAACTCTGCGCTATTTTCGTAATGAGTATGAGGCCCATATCAATAAGAAAGCCTGTCCTGCTTTGGTCTGTAAGGATTTGATTGCCTATTACATCGAGCCTGAAAAATGTGTTGGCTGTCTTTTGTGCTTGAAGAACTGCCCTGTCGATGCCATAAGTGGAGAGAGGAAGAAAGTTCATGTGATCGATCAGGAACTTTGTATCAAGTGTGGTGCTTGTTTCGACATCTGCCCTCCAAAAGTGATGGCTGTCTCCAAATATACAGGAAGGAAAAAGGATAGAATGATTAAGAAAGCTTCCAGATAAAGAATCAAAAAATGAAAATTATTATCGACGGAAAAGAGATAGAGACTGAAGGAAAAAAGACAATCTTGGAAGTTGCTCGGGAAAATCAAATTTATATCCCTTCTCTTTGCGATCATCCCCGTTTGACACCTTTCACCGGATGTCGGCTATGCATCGTCGAGATTAAA
>JAUWYH010000095.1 GCA_030615975.1 Candidatus Aminicenantota bacterium | reverse complement strand
ATGGATAATGGATGAAATTTCTCCCCTCCAAGAAATGAATAATGATCTTCTAGAAACCGATATTCATCTATTTGATATTCGAGAAACAACGGCATTTATCCGCTCTTCCACGCGAGAACCCTATGCAAAACCCATCTATTCCGCTAAGAATCCTCCTTATGGGATGACAATAACCGCTTATATGAAAAAGAAGCCAAAGGAGAAGCCTAAATTTTGTATCTTGGACGAAAATGAAACCACAATTTATGAAATGAATCTTTCCAAAAAAATAGGTATTCAAAGATACACCTGGAATCTGCAGTTTGTGCCAAAAACAAAAGAAGGAAAAGCCATAAAACCTGGGATGGCAGGCTTCATAGCTTTACCCAATGCTTCTCCTGGGGAGTATACGGTCGTGCTTTCTGTGGATGGAAAAAAATCAGAAAAAAAGGCTGTTGTTTATCCAGATCCTCGATTCCAGCTCAAAGAAGAAGAGAGAAAGGTTCAGGTCAAAGCTTTAACTGAGGTCTTAATTCTTTCAAAGAAAATGGGGCTTTCTGTCACTGCAGCCAAAAACATAAGAAGACAATTAGAAAAGCTTCATAAAGATCTAAAGGAAAAAGAGACAAATGAGGTTGTTCAAATATCCATTAATAATTTTGATCAGAGATTCCGAAAGATTGAAGAAGAGATTGTTCCCAAGGAAATCGGTTACAGAGGCTCGATGGAAATGGCCCTTAGAGGAGGCCCTCTATCCCAGCAGATTATGTTTTTGGGAATGTCTATTGGAGGGTATCCTTCAGCTCCGACAGAGGCGAATTTAGCTCAGCTCAAGGAATTATCAGCAACTGTGGAAGTGCTGACGAATCAATTGAATGATTTTATTAAGGTAGAAATTCCAGAGTTGAATAAGCTTCTGGAAGAATACAATCTCAAGCCCCTTAAGGCACCGAAAGAAGTAAAATTATAATAGATTGCTTTTCTCAGGGAACTAGATAGACTAGATCTTCTATCTTTTCGTTATAATTTTATCTCTGGAAGAGAGGAAATGCCACAGTTTTTGGCATCTGCGGTCATAATTTTCTGAAGCTCTTTTTGAAGGGCCTCATCAGGGAGATGGGGAGGGTTTTCCTGGAGAATCCTTTCAACTTCCTCTGATGCTCTGTCCGTAATTGATTTCTTTCCCAGATAGACCCAATAATCATAAGTATCCCGATCTACTACTTTGGGAAATATATGCTCCTCGCGGTACCATTTTCTTGTATGCGGCATCGATAAAAATTGGGTATCCGGCGTAAAGCCCTCAAACAAATTTTTAGCAATAGGTTCATCTCGTTGAGATATTCCGTCTATCAACCGGTAGGCCATTCCGCATATTTCATTATCAATCACAAGCTTTTCTAAGCTTTGGCAGCTTTCAAAGTCCATCATTCCAGGGCCTGAAATAACATTGACTCCTGAGAGGACAGCTACGATCGCCCCAATCCCTGTTTCAAAGCCCGCCTGTGAATCATTGATTTTCGAATCGCTCAATCCCATGTAAGCATGAGTGGGAAGATTGAGATATTTTCCGATCTGGGCATAAGCGGAATCAATCATCATCGTCTCGATGGCTCCCATAGGAGTTGTCCCTTTTCTCATGTCAAAGCTAGAGGGAGACCCTCCAAAGATGACTGGAGCTCCTTTTTTTGCCAGTTGGCAAATAACCAGCCCTGATAGATTCTCAACGACGTGCTGAACCAATGTACCTGCTATTGTTACAGGAGAAGTGGCTCCAGTCATGCCCATAGAGATAAGCTCTGAAGGTATCCCTGCCCTTGCGCAATCAATCAGACTTTGAGTAGTGAGATTGCTCCATTTCAGGGGAGGGGAGGGGCAGGCATCAAAAATAGCTAAGGGCTTTTCTACAAGCTCTTTCTCACTCCCTCTGACCGCAACAAGCATATCAAACATAGGCTTGAATCCTTCGACCCGGAAGGTTCCTGTAACTACAGGCTTTTTCGAGAACTGAAGGCCTAAGTAGAGGCGATAGCTGTCAGAAATGAGATCTGGGACATCACTGCTGATAAGGCCAGTGCTCTGGAAGTGAATATACTCTAAGCACTCTGTAAGACAATAGAATTTAACGAGATCTCCGGTGGATGCCTTTCGCTGCTCTACTGTTTTGTGATCGAGGATCGTAACAGCAGCCGATCCTGGATCAAAATGAACATGATCCTCTCCTACTATGAATTCTCTTTCACCCGCTCTATCATACAACCTAATTATTGAGGGAGTTGATGAGAGGCAATCCTTTACAAGCTGGGATGTAATGTGGACCCTTTGAGTCGACTCATCGACTTTCATTTCCGCTTCTCTTAAAAGTTTTAAAGCTTCTTGGTTTTCAACAAAGACGCCCTGTTTTTCGAGAATGTCATAGGCTTCTTCAATTATTTTTTGAATGAGATCCCTGCTTAAAAGTTCCAATTTAGGTCTTATTGTTTTAATCATAGTTTCACCTCTAATTTTTTTGTTTTCTTGTTGAAAATTTCTGTACTTTATAGAAATTGATTCGAAAGGAAATGGACTTTCGAGGTATCATCATGCAAGACTCTTTAAGAAGGCTAACACCGATTTCATGTGAGGGCAGTATCTGGAACACAAATCGCTGCTCTTTTATATCCCACCTTTTGTAGCCCGGACTGAACCTTTTGCTCGGCCATAAATTCATTTCTCTTGCTTTTTCAGCAATAAATTCGTCTGACTGGATGGCAACCTCTTCAACTGCCTCTGACCCCAATGCATCCAAGATCAATGCCCTTAACATTTCATTTTTTTTCATAAGTTCTTTGACTTCTTCTTCGAGTTTTGGGCCGATGGTACAGATGCACAGTGCAATTTTTGTAGCATTCATAAAAATAGGATGATTATTTGTTTCATCATAAGCAATAATTGTAAAAATAGAGATAGGCTGTAAGAGATCATCCAGCTTCTTTTTCTCTTCAGCAATAAGGCTTTTTACAGAGTCAGTTCTCTCGTATGATTTTTTTTTATATCCAATGAGTCTGAGGATTCTTCTTTCATCTAATTCAATCTTAAAATTTTTTATCTTTTCCGAAACCGCTGACATTGTCTTTTTATTCTTCAATGAGCTTTTTTACAGCCTTTACGGCGATCATGGCGTTTTCAGCATACCCATCTGCTCCGATGTCATTTGCCCATTTCTGATTTACTGGCGCCCCTCCCACCAAAACTTTGAATCGGCCAAACAGATTTTTTTCTTTTAACATTTCGATGGCTTTTTTCTGACCGAGCATAGTTGTTGTTAATAGGGCAGAAAGGCAGATGAAATCCGCGTTTTCAGCTTCTGATTTTTCAATAAATTTTTCTAATTTTACATCCGCCCCTAAATCAATCACTTCAAACCCATTAGCTGATAGCATTGAAGCCACAAGGTTTTTTCCTATATCATGAATGTCTCCTTCAACAGTTCCAATTACTATTTTTCCGTAAGATCTTGTTTCTATATTAGCTTTTTTCAATTCGGGCTTGAACACTTCCATGGCTGCTTTCATGCATTCGGCGCTGGTTATGAGTTCTGGTAAAAAATATTCTCCCTTTTCCCAAAGATCACCTACTTTTTGAATTCCTGGCACACAACCTTTCTCAATCACTTCATTAAGATCCAAATTTTCTTTAACCGCTTCTTTGGCTAAGCTTTCCGCTTCTTCTTTATCTCCTTCGATTATAGCCTTTTCCATTTTGTCAAAAAGTTCTTCTTTGTCCATGGTTTCTCCTTATTTAAAACATTTTATTTCTTGATAGCCTTTATTTTTTTTTCGATTTCAGGCTGATTGGGATTGATTTCTAATGATTTTTCCCATGCAGCTAGAGCTTCATCTATAGATCCCAGTCTATAATAACATTCTCCTAAAGAATTCAAAAGATTGAAATTTATTCCAAAATGGGAGATTGCTTTATTATAAATTGAGACAGCCTGATTGAATTCTCCAAGAGCTTGGTGAGAATTTCCCAAGAGAAAATAAACTTGATAGGGAGTCTCAGCTGAATCTGAAAAGGGGAGCAAAATCTGTTTAGTTTTATCATACTTTTTTAGAACAAAATAAGCTCGCGCTAAACCCGATGCATAATTCAAAGAATCAGGCCTCTTTTGGTAAGCCATTTCAAACTTAACTCTTGCCTTCTCTATCTCTCCTTTGCTAAAGAACTGCTTTCCCAAGATGAAGGAATATACAGGATCGCTTATAGGTGATAAGGTTTTGGAATATACCCAAGGTCGAGGTATAACCGATACAGAGGTAATATCGAATTCATCTCTTTCAGAAAGAACTTCAAGGCCATCGTCCAATAAAGTGACCTTCACTCTATAATGGGCAGGAGGGAATTTCTGAAGGGAGAATTCTTCTTTATAATTTGTCTTATCTTGATACTCTTCTACTTTTTTTGTAAAAGAAAAAAATGGCTCATTTTCTTTAAAAAATTCAAACTTTAATTCTATTTTTTGTCCTAAATCAAGGTTCAAACTTAAAATCTGAAAAGCTAAAAAGAGTTTATCTTGAGGATGAAAGATTTTCCTAGGTTGATGATAAATTTGATAAGGGCCTATCTTAAAGGGTTTGAGCTTATTCGATTCAGATGGAAGGTGTTCCAATTTATAACCCAAAATCAAAGAGCTAATTTTTAAGATAGAATCGTCCTCAGGAATAGTGATATCTTTTTCCATAGTGGTGAATTCTTTGGATACTTCGTTTTTTATTATAACCGATAATTTATAGCTTCCAGGAAGCAAGGGGAATATATCATAGAGATCAAATGGTTGAAAGGTAATTTTTTTTAGCTCGGCTTCGTTGAGTTCTACGGAGATCGATCCCTCATATTGATATATTGTTTTCCCCTCTAAATCTGATACATTCCCATTAATTTTTAAATGAGTGGAATATTTATCTTGATATTGTTGGACCGAAAATCTCTTGAGTTCCACAACATAATGAACAAAATAAATCCCAGATGGCTCTTTAAGAACTTTTACTGAATGGTCGTTATCGATATAATTCGCTGTGTAATCGACTTCTACAATGTCTTTATACATCAAAAATTTTTCCGCATATTTTTCCTTTAAGTTTTTTTGGGGAACCGTGTATATATTCTGGAGCATCATATCAGAAGCCAAAGAAGGACGGCCAAAAGGAGTCGATTCTCCTGGAATAAGGGAAAGAGAAACTCGAGCCAAAGAAGGGTTTATCCTCTTTAAAACTCTAAAAGCTGCCAGATAATCTGCCTGATCACCAAAATAAGAAGTCATTAGAGCTTGAGGGCCATCACTTGTCGGGCTATAAAGGACATATTCTCCGACTCCTCCTTTCTGATAAAAAACCAGATTAAATCCAGGAGGAAGGCCAAACTTCGTTAAACCTTGATAAAACCAGACTTCAGTATTATAAATTTGGGTTTCACCAGTAAATCTCTCGATATCGCGAGGCTCACCCAAAATGATATATATTCTGCCCCGATCAGTTTTCCAACCAGGCTTGGGTACTCCCCGCCCAAAAGTATAATTTGCATAATTAATTCGTTTATAGTGTTCTTCTTTGAATTCATTTTCAGGGGTTCCCTCCGTTGGATCCCTGTGTTTCCAGAATGCCTCAATGAAAAGTTCTCTTTCTCTATCTGTTTCGAGTTGGAGGAAGACATCTCGCTCGATCGGAGAAATAATATAACCCACTTCCTCTTTGAGCCATTTTCTATATTTCTGTGGAAGCTCACTTGAGGATTTTTTCTCAGCCCCGATAAGAGGAGAAAACAAAGAAAAGAAAATTATGAATATTAAAAATTTCCTTTTCATACTAAATCTCGAGTCAAATAGACTAACTCCATTTTGCAATTAATTCAAGTAAATGTGAATCTAGGAAAAGGAAAAGGCAAAATCTTGTTGCTCTAATCATTGATCATCCTTTTAAATCGGCTTTGTCCCAAAGTGACGGGATGAAGTTAAAAATCACCTTAAGGTACAGGGAAATGTCTCCGCTCTAGTTCAGATTTTTCACGCCATTCCCTCACCGCCCTTCTCGGCACCTGCGGAACTCCGCATGACCAGATTCCCTCGTAACTATAAATCTATGCCCTATGGAGGCTTTGTTGATTGAGTCGTCTCGTGCTCAGACATCCTCGGCGTCCGACTGCGTCAGATTCCCTCGAAGAACGGTTCAGGAAGGCTAAATCTTCAATGCCGCTCCGACATTTCCCTGTACCTTTTATTCCTAATTTAT
>JAUWYH010000048.1 GCA_030615975.1 Candidatus Aminicenantota bacterium | reverse complement strand
TTGAAATGCAGCCGCATAATTTTTATTTTCTATATGCTGGATTATTTCAGGGATTGCTTGCTCTTTAGCCCATCTTATTTTGGCGCTTCGATTGAAAAACCATATGGCGGCCAAACAAAGAACAAGTACCAGAAAAATTAGAGTAGGAATGAAAACCTTCTTCATACTAAACTTCACTGCTATTTTCTTTAAGGCGGTGGGCTTTCTCTCGGCTGGAGCTATCTCCTTTGTGGGCAAGTCTTTCTCTAAATTGCTCAGATCAGAAAGGAGCTCTTCCGCACTCTGATACCTCTTCTCTTTATCCTTTTCAATGCACTTAAGAATTAAACGGTTTAGGCCTTCTGGAATATGAACATTGATCTCTTTAGGACTGGGAGGCTTTTCTGTCTTGTGTTTAAAAGCAATGCTGAAAGCCGAGTCCCCTTTAAAAGGGACACTCCCAGTTACCATTTCATAGAGCGTTATTCCTAACGAGTATAAATCAGCACGTTGGTCTACCTCTTTCGCTTCCGCCTGTTCAGGTGACATATAATCGGGTGTCCCGATCATAACTCCTGTAGTGGTAATCCCATCTGCTTTTAGGGACCGAGCTATTCCAAAATCCATAATCCGAGCATTCCCCTCTTGATCAACCATGATGTTCCGCGGCTTTAAATCACGATGCACAAGTCCTAAATTATGTGCTTCTACAAGACCCTCACATACTTGTTTGGCTATAGATATAGCTTTCAATACGCTTAGTTGTCCCACCCTCTTGATTGTACTTTTCAAATCTTCGCCGGCCACATATTCCATAGTTATGTATTGAGTCCCCCCTTTCTCTCCAAAGTGATACATCCGGCATACATTCTTGTGGGATATCTTGCGGGCAAATTTCATTTCATTCCTGAAGCGTTCCATGGTCATCTTATCAGCTGCGATTTCAGGTTTTAAGAGCTTTAATGCCACCTCTTCCGCTATCTTCTTATCCACTACTCTATAAACTTTGCCCATTCCCCCGCTGCCCAATTCTTCCAAAACCTCATATCTCCCATCAAATATGCTTCCTCGTTTTAATTCTATTAAGAATGGCGGGAGAGTTTTCGTGGTAGAAATAGAGTCCTTCCTTGAGGGAGAAAGCCGTGCTCCACACTTCCCACAAAACAAGGTATCTTCGGGATTGTCAAAACGACATTTAGGGCAATTCATGTACTTTAAAGTCCCATCTGATTATTATGATTATAATATATTCATCCTAGAGATAATTGTCAAATTGAGAATATATGTATTTTGTTTACGTCAAAAATACTTATCCATCATCCGGTACTGGATCGCCTCTGAAATATGCACCGGGCTGACGCTCTCTTTATCATCTAAATCAGCAATCGTCCGCCCGACCTTCAAGACGCGAGTATAAGCCCTGGCGCTGAATCCCAGGCGATTCACTGCCATCTCCAGAAGCTTCCTCCCTTCCTCACAAACAGCACAAAATCTTTTAACCTCTTTTGTTCCCATTTGAGCATTACAATAGATCTTTTTCTCTTTGAATCTATCAAGCTGCTTTTCTCTGGCTCTCACAACTCTCTCTCTTATCTTTTCTGAGCTTTCCCCCTCATTTCTGGAAATCATATCTTTAAATTCCACTTTTGGCACCTCCACTTGAATATCAATCCGATCCAGGAGGGGTCCGGAAATTTTGGAATAATAACGGATCCTCTGGCTGTCTGTGCATTTGATATCCGAAGAGAAAAAGCCTCGATATGCATCCTCACAAGTATTCATGGCTGCCACCAGCATAAAAGAAGAGGGAAAAGTCAATGACATATAAGCTCGAGAGACAGTCACTTTTCCATCCTCCAAGGGTTGCCTTAAATCTTCAAGGACACGCCTGCGGAATTCGGGCAATTCGTCCAGAAACAAAACTCCACGATGAGCAAGGCTGACTTCTCCAGGCTTAGGAATAACACCTCCTCCTATTAAACCTGCATCAGAGATGGTATGATGGGGGGTACGAAAAGGTCTTTCTCCAACAGCCCCTTTATCTTTCAAAAACCCTCCGGCACTATAGATCTGGGTGACTTCTATGATTTCTTCAAATGTCATAGGGGGTAATATAGTGGGAAGTCTTCTGGCTAGCATCGTTTTTCCTGCCCCAGGCGGACCGATCAAGAGAACATTATGTGATCCAGCTGCAGCCACCTCTAAAGCACGTTTGACATGCTGTTGCCCTCTTATTTCCTGAAAATCAACTTCATAATTAGGCTGAGGCAGAAGTTCCGTTAGCGAATACTTCGAAGGAGATACATCTTCGGGCTCATTGAGGAGCCTTACGACTCGGACTAAATTTTCCAGGCCATAAATATCTATCCCTTCTACCAGAGCTGCCTCTTTTTCATTTTCTTTGGGAATAACGATCCCTTTAAAACCTTTTCTCTTGGCAAGAACAGTAGCGGCAAGAATTCCCTTTCTTGGTTTTAGACTCCCATCCAAGGCCAACTCTCCCAAAAATAAATAGTCCTCCATTCTATCCTGAGGAAAAAGATCCAAATGAGCCAAGAAGCCCAAAGAAATCGGGAGGTCAAAGGAAGAACCTTCCTTTCTCCGGTCTGCAGGAGCTAAATTTATAGTGATTTTTCGCGAAGGAAAATCATATCCACAATTCCTTAAAGCAGCTTTCACCCTCTCCTTGCTCTCACGGACCGATGCATCTGGTAATCCTACGGTGACAAAAGCAGGAAGACCAAAGGAAATATCCACCTCGACATCGACAACATAGGCTTCTATCCCGATTAAAGAAGCACTTGCAATCTTAAACAGCATGTCCGTCTAGAATAAAGACGAACGGTTTTGGAAGGTTATATCAATCCCCAAAAGAAAAAATAAGAGAACGGAATGAAAAAATGATTAATGTTTGGATTTGCCCGTAAACTCTCGAGTCAACTTTTCTATTTCTTTTTCGATATCTTCTTGAGACTTGAATTTCATTTTTACAAACTGAATGGGAGAAATTTTATCTCTTGTAACAAACTCAATTTCTTCATCTCTGGCTGGCTTTTCCTCTTTTTTTTCTTCTTTTTTCGGCTCTTCTCTCTTTCCCCCAAAGATTTTTTCCTTCACTACAGGAACTGTTTGCTTAGAAATCTCTTTTAAAGTTTCAACAACTCCTACTCCATTGATGGCTGAGGATTCAATATAGGGAAGCTTTCGTGGATTGAGGAGGTTATTGAAGGTTTCTACTGGAATAAGGTTATCCAAATCTCGCTTGTTGTATTGGAAAACTAAGGGGATAGAATTTAAATCTACATTGTGTTGCAGCATATTTTTCCTCAGTCCATCAAAGCTTTCAAGATTAGCATCGAGCAGAGGAACCTGGGAATCAGCCACAAAAACAATTCCATCAGCCCCCTTGAGAACACTTTTTCTTGATGCTTCATAAAAGACTTGGCCTGGAACTGTCATAAGTTGAAAATGAATTTCAAAATCACTGATCTGTCCTGCCTTTATGGGGAGCAAATCAAAAAAAAGGGTTCTTTCTGTATCTGTTTCCAGGCAAATTAAATCTCCCCTCGAACTCGAATCTAACATTTTATAAACATGCCGTATATTTGTAGTCTTTCCGCTCAAGCCAGGTCCGTAGTAGACAATTTTAATGGCTAAATTCTTTGTCGTATAATTAATAAATGCCATGGATTTCTTCGCTTCCCTCTCCTACCCTAGTAACTCTTAACATAATCAATGAATCGAGTCAAATTTTTTCCCAATCCATTTCAGCACTCCAAACCCATCAAATAATCGAAGAGCTTTCCATATTTTTCAATAATCTTTGGCCAAGAATAAAACTCCTGTACATATTGCAGCCCATTCTCTCCCATGGTTTTTCTCAATTTTGAATCCTTAATGAGGAGGTTCAGGCTCTCTTCAAATTCTTCATAATTGGAGTAAAACAAACCCCCTCTTCCATTAAGGCAGTGCTGCTTAAGAGGCTGGGTTTTCTCTTGGACTAAAATGGGGGTTTGAACCGCCATGGATTCTAGAGCTGCTAAACATAAACTTTCAAAATGGGAGGGATGGATTGTCGCCAGAGCTGAAGCCATGGCCGCATTTTTTTCTTCAGAGGAAAGAAAACCCAGATATTTTATTTTTGGATGAGAAGGCAAATCCATCAATAGCTTTCCAATAAATACGAGAGTCAAATCAGAAATTTTACGATTATAGACAAGAAAATGATCAATGAGTTCTTCACATCCTTTACCTGCTTCTATTCGGCCTGCACAGAGGATAAAAGGCGGGCTTATTCCATATTTGGAACAAAAAACTGATGTCTCCGGCCTTTTTGGCACTTCTACTCCTACTCCAACAATATCCTGATATTTATTCTCGAGGGAAAATTGCTGGTCCAGCAATTCTTTTTCTGATTCTGTGTTGAAAATGAAGGCTTGAGGAAAGGAGAAAACCTCTTTCATGATATCAAGATACAGAGGCGGTTCGTCATGAGCCGTAGGGACAAGCGTCTTTTTACCTTTGACTTTTTTAAGACCCCAGTAAGCATTGTAATAAAGATAGGTAAAAAAGATAAAAAGGTCATGGGAGGAGGCTTCCTTTTCTAAAGCTTCAATGAGGGCTGGAGAATAAGGTCCCTGCCTTTCTAACCATTCTAGTTCATCTTTATGGCTATGAACATTGAAAAAAATCCAATCAGAAAACTTGTTGAAAGATTCGATGTCTCTCTCTTTCTCAACGATATAACGTTTGATGACAACTCCTTTGAGAAGAGTATCACCAGAAGGATACTCATTTTTCCAGGTAATATAGTCCTTTGCCGTTGTCGTATAAACTGTACAATCATAACCTGAGTTTGCGAGTCTTTCGGCAATCTGGCGGCAACTAAGTTCTGAACCACCTATAACTTCTTTCCCGTATCTCTGAACAACAAAGGCAATTTTCATTTCAATCTTGCTCTATCAGGTCTTTTAGATTCTGAATAAGATAATTTTCCAATTCCATCTCCTTGAATTCTTTCAATCTTTGGCGTTGACTTTCGATGATCTTTTTCCTTAATTCTTCATCATGGACCACAATATTCAGCAGTTCCCCGAGATAATCCACTCTTTTGTTCCTTATCAGTATTCCGGCTCCTCCTAAAGTATAGGGAACAGCCGTACAGTCATAAGCAACAATCGGAAGATCGAAAATCATACTCTCTATGAAGGGCAATCCGAATCCTTCATGTTCACTCATTGAAAGAAACACATCAGAAGCCTTGTATAAGGCAAACATTTCCTCATCAGAAATATGCCCTGTAAAACAAATATCTTCAGGCACAAGATAGAATGCATCGGCAATGTCGACTATGCTCTGATAGTATTTGGGAATAGTCGATGTTTTGCCGACAACAATCAATCTTACCAAAGGAGAGATATATTTCTTGAAATAAAAAGTCACTTTAATCAGGTCTTCTATTTTTTTGTTGGGAGCGATTCGACCCACAAAAAGAACATTTGTGCGTTCATCCCGGAATAGTTCATACATAAATCGGCTCGGAGGTCTTTTATATTTTTCAAAATCGACAAAGAGTGGAAAAACCTCAGATCTTTTAAAACCAAGCTTAAGAATGTCTTGACGGTTATATTCAGAATCAGCCAAAACTAAGGAAACATAGGGAACCAGAGATTTGAGTTCCTCTTTACCGAGACGAGAAATTCTAGCCATTTCTTGACTGAACTCAGAAAAAAATTCAGGAGGAGTGATGTTGTGATAAATAATGACTTTTTTGCTGGGCAGTTTCATAAATGCCTGAGTTAAATGCGAAGGTAAAGCAAAATGAAGAATCGTGACATCAGAAGAAGAAGGTTTTATAAAAGATGGAAAAAGGGCGGACTCTCCTTCAAGGCCGCTGTCACGACTCAGACAATAAATCTGGGAATGGAATCCTTGAGAAAGAAAAAATTTTTTCATATGAGATGCTGTATCTCCAATAGCATCTCCTCGATGAAAAGCCGGAACAAGCTGGTCAACCCTCATCTTTTGCTTACTCTTTCAATGTGACGAAGCAAAATACTACTTATGTTTTCTATTTTGTATTTTTTTAAGGCACTCAACTGTGAGTCAATCAAATTTTCCCTCAACGTTTTATCCCTTGTGATCTTATCCAATAGAACTGCCGTTTTAAAAAAATCTTTCTTAAAAAGAAGAATGCCTCCCTTGTTCATCGTCTCTTCTACAGCTCCTGCCGCATAGGCAACAACAGGCATGCGCATGTAAAAAGCCTCTAAGAGAGGGGCTCCAAAACCTTCGTGTTCACTAAAACTCAAGTAAATATGGGCAAGCCTGAAAAAAGAAACAAGTTCTGAAAACTCTACATGTCCGCTAAAATGAACATCGCTAATACCTAGCTTGGAGATTAAATCCTGGAGGGAAGCATAATATTTCTCCAATCCCCTGTAATCTCCGACCAGTATTAGCTGGGAATGAGGATTAAAATATTTTTTATAAAAATAAAAAGTTTTAATGATATCTTCGAATTTTTTGTTAGGAATCAAGCGTCCTACAAAAAGAATTGTCGTTTTGCCGTTTGAAAAAACATCTCGAATGACAGGATCTCCCTCCTCATCAAATTTTGAAAAATCCAGAAGCAGTGGCAACACCCCGGTGTGGGGATATCCGATTCTCTCAAGCTCCTTGCGGTTAAATTCTGAATCTCCGAGAGCCAAATCTACTTTATCCACAAATAGTTTGATTTCCAGACGACCTTTGTAACATTCCCTTGTTAGAACCCGATGATAATCGATAAAAAAATCATGAGGGGTGATGTTGTGGTATATCATAATCTTTTTGTCAGGAATGCGAAAGAACATCTTAGAGACAGGAGAGCCAATAGAAAAATGAAAGATGACCACATTTTGGGGGGAGCTGAATTTTTTATATTCCCTGAAATCCTTAATATGTCTGGCCATTCGGGGATCATAGAATTTGATAAAAATTTCAGATTTATAGCCTTCCTCTCTCAAAATCTTCTGGATTTCCAGCATCTCATCTGAAATAGCATCTCCATAACTTAAGGAAGTGGCAAATTGATGAATTTCCATTATTTTCCCTTTTCAAGCAGCTCAAGGATCGAGAGATATTTATTCTCGATAATCTCCCAAGTATAATTGCGGCGGAAATATTCCCGGCCGTTTTTCCCCATTGTTTTCCGAAGCTCTGTCGATGAGAGGAGAAGCTTCAATGTTTCTTTGAATTCGTCATAATTTTCATAGAAAAGACCGGCATTGCTTCTTAGACATTGGCCTTTTAAAACCTGACATCGCCCGTTAGCCAAAACAGGCTTTCCCGCTGCCCAGGCTTCTACAGTCACCATCGAAAGACTTTCATAAAAAGATGGCATGGTCAAAAGCAAAGCCCCGTCAAGGGCTGAAGACTTTTCCTCATTTGATAAAAAGCCGAGATAGGAAATATCAGGATGGGACGGAATTTTCAATACAGAGCTCCCGAGCAATATCAGCTTGATATCAGAACCAGTTTCTTTTTTAAACCTGAGAAAAAAATCAAAAAGTTCATGACATCCCTTGTTTTCATCAATTCTTCCAATATAGATGACGAAATCTCCTTCGATCTGGTGGTTCTGGTAAAATTTTCGACCAGAAAAATCAGAGGGAATTTCAGTCCCGACTCCGACAACATCGCCCAATATGTGTTCGTTGTTGGACAGGGAATTGATCATCTTCCTCTCTTCCACAGAATTATAAATAATAGCCCGAGGCTTTCTGAATAAGTCTTTGAATATTTTTAAATGGATAACGGGATCATATTCGGCTGTAGGAACAAGAATACTCTTGTGGGGGATTGCATTTATTCCCCAATAGGAATGGTAATAACGGTAGCTGAAAAAAATGAAGTAATCATAATCATCCTTATGATCATTTATGTATTGAAGAAGGGAAGGAGAAAAAGGCCCTTCCTCTTCCAGCCATTTTAATTCCTCTTCCTCGCTGTGCTCATTCTCGAGGATAAAGTTTTGGATGCGTCCAAACTTCACCGGATCTCTCGTTTTGGTCACTGAAAATCTTTTAACAGGAATGCCGTTGACAATTTCTTCTCCCTTGGGATAATGATTCTTCCAAGTGATGTAGTCGAAAGCTCTTGTGGTTAGGACCTCTACATGAAAATATTTTTTCATATGTTCTGCTATCCAACGGCAATGGAGCTCTGCCCCTCCGCTTATTTCTAATCCGTATCTTTGAACGACAAAACCTATTCTCATCTGAAAATGTTTTTCTCCAATGACCTTTCTTTTCGCCTCAGAAACTCAAAGTCTTTTTTCATTATCCTAGTCATAAGCTTCAAATTTTCTTCTTCAATCTTCAACTTGCTGAGCTCAACCACGATATTATGAGTAAGATTGTGGAGAAGTTTGGTGTACTCCATCGTTTTTCCGAGGTCATCACTGACATCACCTACTCTTGTGCTAAGCTTTGCTAATTCTTGCTCCAGGGTAGCACTTAAAAAATCTATTCTCCTGTTTGTGCGATCAAGAATCAGATAAGCTTCTCTGAATTCCTCATAAACGGGTAAAATTAATAGTTTGATAACAGGAGAAAATGGCTTCATGACTTTTAACAGCACTCTTCTTATTTTATTTTTTACTCCAGGAACTTCTTCTGGCTCTAAAGGAAAATGGCCGGAAGGAGTAAACCGCAATTCTCCTTTTTGAATCTCCTCCAAAGGCTTTTTTGGCTTCTTGGCTATTTTTCTTTTAATCTGCTCCATAATATCGGCGACATCGATGTTTTCATAATCGATTCTTATCTCTTCTTCTTTGATAGATTCCTTTCTTCTTTCTTCGTCAATCATGGGTTATCCCTCCAAGATAAAAAACTTATTCTTATTTCTTCGGCTTTTTTATCTTTTTTTTAAATATATGATTTTCATAAACACTCTGAACATCTGGAATATCTGGAAGTGGATGAAGCTTCATCTCCTCAATCTCACGAACCTCTCGTTCGCTCAAAAGACCTTCTTT
>JAUWYH010000024.1 GCA_030615975.1 Candidatus Aminicenantota bacterium | reverse complement strand
AAGCTCCATCAAATCTTCACTCACCAGAGAAAAGATTTCACCCAAAAGAATGTGGATGATTTTAAGCTTGGCATCGAACCTCTCAGGGCAAAAAACAGGCTTGCTGCTATTCTCATTCAATTCCCCTGGTCATTTGTCAATACAACCTCTCATAATGAATATCTGATGAACCTATTTTATCTATTTTCTGACTATCCTCTGGCTTTAGAAATCAGGCATTCTTCATGGGACAATTCTCATTTCTATAAGCTTCTCTCTGAACACAATGTCTGTTATTGTAATATCGATCAACCGATATTCAACAACTCTATTCGTCCCAGTGCCATAAGCACCAATCCTCAATTTTCCTATGTCAGACTTCATGGCCGTAACTACAAAAATTGGTTCAAAGAAGATGCTGGCCGTGATGAGCGATACAATTACTTATACACAAAAGAAGAACTTGAAGAATGGGTCGAGAAAATAAAAGATTTAGGGAAAAAAAGCGATAAAGTCTACGTGATTACCAACAACCACTACCGGGGTCAGGCTCTAGCCAATGCTCTCCAAATCAAAAACATGATGACTGGCAAAAAATTGGAAATTCCTCACAATCTCCTCAGCCAATATCCGGTCCTTAAAGAAATCATAGAAAAACTAAAAAGAGGCCAGCTCGATCTCTTTGGAGAAGATTAAAACAGGATTAAATAAAAAAAATGGCATGAAGGGAAAACAACTTTTTGAAGGGGAAAGCCGGGAAACTCTATATTGGACAAAAAAAAGCCATAAAAATCGCTAAAGAAAGGGGGACTCCCCTCTTTCTTTACAGTAAAACTCAGATCCTCCTCAATTTCTACAATCTCCTCGAGCTCTTTCGAATCAATACTCCCTTAGAAATCAGAATTTGCTATGCTATGAAGGCAAACCCGAATCAAAGCATATTGAGAATACTCAGAGAGGCAGGAGCCTGGATTGATGCAGTCTCTCCAGGAGAGTTGGCCGAAGCCCTAAGGAACAGATTTCCCTCCAATAAAATTCTTTATACTGGAACGAGCGTAAGTCAAGAAGATCTTCGTTCGGTCTTCAGTAAGAACGGCCTCATTGTCAACATAGATGCCGAAGAACAACTGGAACTGATGAAAGAAGTCAGAGAGAAATGGTTTAAAAACAAAAAAATTAAAGTCTCTGTAAGATGGAATCCAGGAATTGGCAGAGGCTTTAATCCCAAGGTGGTTACGGCCGGTAAAAAATCACCCGATGGAACACCCGTAAAATTCGGGATTGAGGAAAAGCAGGTGATATCTGTTTTCACAAAGGCTCTGAAGTATGGTTTTATCCCCTTGGGGCTGCACCAGCATCTCGGTTCAGGTTGGGTCAAAGAAGATTTTGAAGCAGTAAAAAATGCGGTAGACAAGATGATCCGGAAAGCCTTAGAGATCCAAAAAAAGGGTTATAACCTCGAATTTCTAGACTTCGGCGGGGGCTTTGGGCCAAAATATTCTGAAAAACAAAAAGTTTTTCCTTTGAAAAAGTATGCAGAATACATTTGCCAAAAGATTGTCCAATCAGATCTAAAAATAAAAGCTATAGCTTTGGAGCCTGGGAAATACTTGGTCGGAGATGCAGGTGTTCTGCTTCTAAGAGTTGAATACATCAAAAAAAGTTATGGGAATGTTTTTGCCTGCGTAAACGCCGGAACTTTCAACACAGCCCCCCGTCCAGCCATCTATACCCAGGCCCAACATCATATCCTCAACTGCTCGAATCTCTACACAAAAGAGAAGGCAAAAATAACGATCGCTGGTAACCTTTGCGAAACAGGAGATCTTTTCGGAAAGGAAATCCTTATGTCTATCCCCAAGCGAGGCGATATTCTTGCCTTGCTGTGCGCCGGGGCTTACTGTCGAAGCATGGCCTCCAACTTCAACCTGAGAGAAATACCAAAGGAAATCATAATTTAAGGGGTAGCCCTCTCTCAAGATTAATTTATTTTTATGAGGAGTGACTTTTCTTGCTCAGTTGCCTTATTTTAAGAAAAATGCCTATCGCCAAAATAAAAACAAAAAAAGTAGCAATAACCAATCCTTTCTTTCTCAACTTGGCCTCTCTCAATGCAGCCTCCCCTTCCACTGTGACTTCAGATACCACCATTTCTCCTTCTTCGATTTTCTCCTCTATTGACTCAAGAGAAAAACTATGAGTTAAATTTCGAATCATCAACAGCAAAGTGCCTGCTTCTCTCAGTCTATACCTGGGCTCACTCACTTCCACGCCTTGGTTGTAGGCGCTTGAGAGTAAAGCATCGGCTTTTTGTATCTTTTCGGCTAAGTCTTGAAGTTTTTGCTTCATCTGAGCGGCCACACGATAAGCATTGGAATCTTCCTCATGACACTGGATACAAACGGCCCTCTCCCCTGTCCCAAGCATCTCATCAGAGGGGGAAAGAATTCTGTGGTTCCCATGGCAGGCTTCGCACTCAGAGATTCCCATATCATCATAGGCCTTCTTATGAGGACTTTCAGAGAAAAGGTCTCCGGCGCTGGGATGACATTGACTGCAAACTTGGGCAATCGAAGTGATTTCAGGTGGAACAGCTCCATGGTTACCATGGCAGTCATTACAAACCGGTGCAGAGAGGTCTTTCTTTTCAAAAAGAGCCTGAGCATGAACGCTCCCTCTGTAGTCTGCCTCTTGGCTCGTAGGAATTTTATATCTTTTCATAAATTCCTTATCAGAATGACAACGACCGCAAGTTTTAGGGATATTCCAAGGAAAAGTCCAAGATTTTGGATGGCTGGATGTCTGAATGCCGTGCACTCCATGACAATCTGAACAAACCGCAACTTTTTTGTCTCCCTTTTTTAAAAGTTGACCATGTTTACTTGTCCAGTAAATGGCCAATTGGTCGACTCTAAGACTGGGGTTAAAGCCCTTCATATAGGTCACATTAGAATGGCAAGAAGCACAGAGCTCAAGATTTTGGTCTCTCTCCGGTTTTCCTTTAAAAGTTTTATCCTTGGCTAAATCCATATCTTCTTCGTTCGGGTTTCCTCCATGACAGTCCTCGCAACCTAAACCCACCTGCTTGTGAATATCCTTCTCAAAATCTTCTACAGGTTGGCGAAGCTCATCTTCCATCTCCATATGACAGGCGATGCAACTGCTGGTTTGAGCAAGGAGCGATCTTTGGAGCAGGAATAAAACCAACATAAGAAAAAGAAAGAAAATGTTCCTTTTAGCTCTTTTAAACTTCATCTCAAATCTCTATAATTTAGGATGTAAGTAACTCAATGCCGTCAAGACAATTATATACAAAAGTACAATAAGCCCGAGTAAAGAAAAGACAGGACTCCTTTTCTCCCTGGTAGCATTCCTGTCCAAAAAAGGAATGATCATCAAGACAATACCTCCGATTATAAAACCAAAAAGAGCCAGCATCTCTCCCTCTAAAAAAAGCACATGGGAAGGTATTAATTTCAAGGTTGTAAACATAAAAAGAAAATACCATTCCGGCTTTATTCCCAAAGGCGTAGGCGCAAAGGGGTCGGCTTTCTGACCAATTTCCCATGGAAAGAAAACACACAGAACCCCGATGAGGGCAAGAATGAGAATCCAACCAAGGGAATCCTTCAGAATAAAATTAGGGAAAAAAGGAACTTCTTTCACTTCTGAATCTGGAAGACTTATGGGCTTGCTCATTCCCAGGATCTGGACTAAAAGGACATGAATGGCCATGATGATAACAGCGAATAAAGGCAGTACAGCCACATGAAGCCAAAAAAAACGGGATAATGTCGCTCCAGAAACAGTGGGTCCTCCCAAAATAAAAGTCTTAATACTCTCTCCTACCAGCGGGAATATACCCACAATATCCGTCCCTACCTTTGTGGCAAAAAAGGAAAGTTCATTCCAGGGAAGAAGATAGCCGCTGAAGCCAAAAGCCAAGAAAACAAGAAGCAGAAAAAATCCGGTGATCCAGGTGATTTCCCGCGGGGGGCGGTAAGCTTTGAGAAACAAAGTGCTGAACATATGAATAAAAATGACTCCGATTAAAATATTGGCACTCCAGCTATGGACAGAGCGAATCAACCATCCGAATTTAACCTGGCTCATGATAAAATGAATACTCTCATATGCAGAATCTACAGAAGGAGTATAATAGAGGAGAAGCAAAACGCCTGTGATAACCTGAAGAACAAACAAAAAAATGCATATCCCTCCAAAATAATACCAGATGGAATGCTTATGCTCTGGGACTTTTTTCTTTTTGGCAAACTGGGCCATCTCTGAAAGTTTCAAGCGGAGATCAAAATAAGAAAACACGTTCTGAATCAGACCCTTCATCTTAGACTCCTATTGACACAACTATTTCATCTCCTAAGATTTCGACGTTGTAGGCTTCAAGTGGAGAAGGAGGTGGACCAGAGATAACATTCCCTCCTAAATCAAATCTTCCATTGTGGCAGGGACATAGAATAGATTCGGTATCTTCTTCATAGATGACAGTGCAGGTAAGGTGAGTGCATACAGCGGAAAAGGCGATTATTTCTCCATTTTTTGTATTGATAAGAATTCCGGGCGAATTTCCAAATTTAAATATTTTAGAAGAATTAGGGGCAAGTTCTCCCACTTTCGCAGCAGTGACCTGACTGACTCCAACTTGACTTTGCTTAGGCGGTATAATGTAACGGATGACTGGATATAGAAAAGTCAGAAAAGTTCCAACAAGGCCTCCACCAAAAAGAAAGTTTATGAAATTTCTTCTCTTCATCTTCGAATTTAAAGATTAAGTATTTTTCTCGGTTTTGTCAAGATTATGAATTTTTTTCCGCTCTTTTTCTGGATAACCTCAGCCTCAATCCCAGCAGCGGCAAGTTGAGGAAGGATAACTTCCTTGTAAATTTCATTGCTCCCCTCCGAGCGGCTCTAAAACTTAGCGTTCCTATTCCGCAACCTATATCAAGAACTTTATCTTCTTTTTTTATAGAGCCTCTTACACCTCTGGTAACATTTATACTGGGATGAAAAATCCTTGTCAATTATAGTGTAGTATGTTTATCCAGCGAATCAGGAAGCAAAAATCGGCCAAAATCATGAGAAATTTGTTATGAACGCAAAAAGGAAATTCCTTCTATGAAACCGGCACCCAAACGTTTGTCAAGGATGTACCTGCAAACCTTATTTATGTGGCGGATTTTTCGAAAATAACCAGGGGAACAGATGAAGTTAAGAATTTCTACTCAGCTGCACATACGGGCTTCATAAGTCAGAATGTTTATCTATACTGTGCTTCCGAAGGATTGGCGACTGTTGTCCGTGGGCTTATCGACAGGGCGGCCATGGCGAAGGTGATGAAGCTGAGATCTGATCAGAAGGTCATCTTTGCACAATCTGCAGGATATCCGAAAGATTAATTATAGGGGAGAGAAGGCTATAAGGATCGGACGGTTACCTTTGAACAAATTCTGATAGACTCTACGTTTAAATCCTTTCTTTTTATTTGTACCTAAAAGCGGAGCCGAACTTTCCAGCACTCTATTTGTGAGATGTTAATCATAAATTGTTACTTTTATTATCATCTGATAGAATATATACATGGGAAAAGCCGTAAGGAAAGTATCTTTCGAAGAAGCCGAGCTTTCCGATATTGAGTACTGGAAATCAAAGACTCCTGAGGAAAAGCTCGATACTCTACAATACTTAAGAGAACTCTATTACACATTAAAAAATGAGAGTCGAAAAGGATTTCAAAGAGTTTATCGCATTATTAAACAAGAATAATGTCCGGTATCTGATTATCGGTGGATTTGCCTACAGCTATTATGCTGAACCTCGTTTCACAAAAGATATCGATATTCTCATAGAACCATCACCAGGAAACGCCGAAAAAACCTTGGCGGCAATCAAAGAATTCGGCTTCGATGATATTGGATTAAGCTCCGATGATTTTTTAGTGCCGGATCAAGTTATTCAATTAGGTATTGCGCCTTTACGGATCGATCTTCTCACTTCAACAAAGGGGATTGATTTTGCGGCCGCCTGGGAAAACCGAATAACGGGCCGCTATGGCGAGATTAATGCCTTCTTTATCTCCAAAGCGGATCTGATAAAAAACAAAAGGGCATCTGGAAGAAAGCAAGACCTTGCCGATATCGAAAAGCTGAAAAAAATATAGGTTAACGATCGGCGAATATGCTCCGTGGCTTGTTTAATCGAATTATAAGCCTTTACCTTATTTCTATTTTTGTTATTCTAATTATAGAATTACGACGGAGGGCTATACAAAGGGTTCCGTCCCGCGTTAATGCTTCCCTTCCTCAATTTTATTTCTGCTATATTCCAGAGAGATAAAGGAGCAGTTGAAGACTTTTGGCCTCCCGTTGCCATCGCATCGGACCTCTCCCCTCAAATAGCAGGCAGGAGGAGAACCAAAACTCAAACATTTCCTCTCTCCCACTCCCTCCAGAAGACCCGTCTCATCCTCGAAAAGAAAGAAATATTTCTGCCCGCCTCGGACCGCCTTTTGGCGGGCATCCACGACTCTGACTACAAGTTCCACTTCCTGTCCTACATAGCGCTTCAAATCTTTTATTCTAAGAGCCGGTCTTTTCCCTGCAAAAAGAGAAAGGGAATCTCCTTCTGGGTCGAAGCCGAGAACCTCGACAAGCATCTTCTCCTTTTGTTTTGGCTCCAAATCCAAGACTTCATCCATATCCTCAAGGCCTCTGAAATAGCGGAGAATCTGCCGCGACCTTCGGGGTTCGAGGGAATCGAAGACCCCTGCCTTTATGAGGGAGAAGAGCTCTGTTTTTGTCAAGGGTACGCGGGAGAGAAAATCTTCCACAGAGAGATACTCCCCGTTTTTTCTCTCTTCAATGATTTTCTGTATGGTCTTTAAAGCCAACCCTTTAATAGAAGTCAAGCCCACCCGAATATTCCTCCCTTCCACCTCAAAATGGTAGTGGCTCCGGTTGACATCTGGACCTAAGATTTTCACTCCTCTCCTTTTCGCCTCTTCGATGTATTCCCCTAAGCTGTAGTACCCCCCTCCGGCGTTGAGTACGGCCGTAAGGTAAACCACCGGGTAATGCACCTTCAGATAGACAGCCTGGTAAGCCATGTGAGCATAGGAAGCACTATGAGCCTTGTTGAAGGAATAAGAGGAAAAATCCTCCATGACCTTCCACAACCTTTTTATCTCGCCTGAGGTGTATCCCCTCTCTTCGGCTTCCCTGAGAAATCTCTGTTTAAGCGGGAATTCTTCCTTCTTCTTTTTAAGACCCTTCCGAAGGAGGTCTCCATCCTCGGGAGGCATTCCCGCCACCCGCTCGGCAATCTGCATCACCTGCTCCTCATACAGGAGAAGCCCTCCTGTCTCAGGAAGAATTCTTGCCATCAAAGGATCACGGAAGGAACGCTTCCCCTCCCGGCTTCGAAGGAACGCCTCTTTCATCCCGCTCTCGGTAGGACCGGGACGGATAAGAGCTAAAGCTTGAGTCAGTTCATAAATATTCTCTGGTTTCATCCGGCGCAGAAGATTCATCATCGCCGGGCTCTCCACCTGAAAGCAGCCAATGGTCTGAGCCCTTTTCAACAGGCTGTAGGCTTTCTCATCTCGATGAGGAATATTCCTGATTCGGAGCCTCTCTTTGGTCGCAGAGATAGCTGCCAGCCCTCTTACTGAAAGCAGGTCGAGTTTCACAAGCTTCAAATCTTCCACTGCATCCCGGTCGTAATGGGCCATGGTATAACCTTTTGCCGACTCCCCCAGGGGAAGATACCGGCTTACAGGGGAAGGCGTGAGGATCACCCCTCCCACATGGAGAGAATTCTCGCAGTAGACAGAAGTCAAATCAGAAGCTGCCCTCCATATTTCCATGTAGCCAGGGAGAGGTTTGTCTTTTTTTAGGAACGAAGACTCAGCGAAAAAGGGAATTCTTTTGCTCAGAGACCTTGCTTCTTCGGGAGGGAGCCCGAAGGCCCGGGCTGTTTCATACAGGGCGGAGCGGGCGCGAAAGTTTTTCAGACTGCAGACAAAGGCCGCTCCTGTCCGACCTCGACCGTATTTCCTTAAGACATAGGAGAGAATTTCATCTCTTCTCCTCGAGTCAAAATCGAGGTCAAAATCCGGAGGGTCATCCCGTCCTTTGTTCAGGAATCTCTCGAAGTAAAGGTCAAACTCGATGGGATTTATGTGGGAGATTCCCAGAAGATAGGTGAGAAAAGAAGAGGCTCCCGAACCTTTGAGGTTATGGAGGATATTGTTGCGGCGAGCGAACTCGACCACATCACGGACGATCAGGAAATAGGGGGCAAAGCCAGAACTTTCGACCACCCCGAGCTCCCTTTTGGCCCGCTGTCTCTCACTCCAGTTCAGGTTTCTCTCGCTTCTAAGCTTCCTCATCACTACATCTCTCAAAGTCGTAGGAAAAAGGTCCTCGGGAAGAAGGGGAACGATGTCTTCAAAAGAAAAGGAGCATTTTTTGGCTACTTCAAAGGTTCGTTTGAAAACCTCCTTCACCTCGGAGCCAAATTTCTTAAGGGCCAGAGCTTCTTGGTCTGGCCCGAAAAGCATCACTTTCCTCTTGAGTCTCTCCCTTTCCGGGGGAAAAGGAATTTTCTTCTGGATGGAATGGAGAAGAATGAGCCTTTCAGGATTCTTTATAAACTTCAAAGCATTGGTCCAAACCATGGGAATATCATGCTTGTTCGCTTCTACGAGCACCTTTCTGAAGTTAAAAAAATCTGCGCCGAGGTAAAAGTCTTGTTTTGGGATGAATTCTAGAGCTTGGAGAGGTTCTTCCTCCCCGGGCTGGGGGATGAGGATAACTACCAATCCTCTTGTTTTTTTTATCTCTCTTTGGTTGAAAATTTCCATCAAATGCCAGTAACCTTCTCTGTTTTTGACAAGAAACAAAAATCTTTTTCCTTGAATCTCTATCTCACAACCAAAGAGGGAAGCAAACCTTCGCTGCGCAGCTGCCCTCTTCCATCTGCCCCAGCCGTAGAGGTTTTCTATGTCCGTAAGTGCTGCGGAAGGAAGTTTTCTCTCGAAAACCCATGAGGCCAGCTCTTCGAGAGTGGCTGCCCCTTTTCCTTTGCTGTAGACAGAGTGAACTCTAAGAGGAATAAACATTTTTTTATTTTGTCAATGAGGCTGTCTTCAGGATAAAACCTCGCTTCTTCTCAAAACCATAAAGGCTCTCCAGCATTTTCTCCCGTACTGTAAGAAGGGAACCAAATCCGTATTTCTCCCTCACCTGATCCACAGCAAAACCCAGCCTCTCCTGCCGTTCTGAGTAACGCTCAAAAAGGGAAAGAGGCCTGCTTCGAACAAGGCCGGAGGCTTTCACCCCGACCAGGCGGAGCGACAACCGGGAGGGAGAGAAGAGCTGGAGGAAAAGGTCTTGAGCAATCCTGTAAATCTTCTCCATCTCCTGAAGAGGAGTGAGGAGAAGGCGCCTTCGGGCTTCAGTCTTAAAGTCAGAATATCTGACTTTGACCTCGATGATGTGGGCAAAAAGACCTCCCTGCCGTAAAGGAAGGGTCAATCTATCACAAAGATAAGCCAGGTGAGCCAGAAGCAAACGCTTGTCCCAGAGGTCTTCCAGAAAAGTGGTCTCCCGGGACACAGATTTAGGCACAGAGACGGAAGTCACAGGACGACTATCGATCCCTCTCGACTGGAGGTAAAGCTCATCGCCGTTGAGACCGAAAAGAGAGTGGAGGGTTGCCCGCGGCAAAGTCCATAAATCACCGATTTTATGAATGTTGAGCATCCAGAGGATGACCTGGGCCTTAGGCCCTATTCCGGGGAGGGACTCTATACCCAGATTCCTCAAGAATTCTTCTTCTCTGTCTGGTTCGATCTCAAAAAACCCTCCTGGTTTAGCCTTGGTGGTGGCCAGCTTGGCCAGGAGTTTACTGGGTCCTGCACCCACCGAAACTGTAAGTCCCAGCTTCCTCTCCACCTCCTGTTTGATCTCTCGAACGGTGCGGGAGAAAGAGGAATAAAGAGGACGGCAGCGGGTGAGCTCCAGGTAGGCCTCATCCAGAGAAGCCTCTTCCACGTCCGGAGTATAGCGAGAAAGAAGATGGAAAAACTTCTCGGAGAAGGTTTTGTAAATCTGGTAGTTTCCCCTTATGAATATTCCGTTTGGACAAAGCTGATAAGCCTTCCGCAGAGGCATACCGGAGTGGACACCGTATTTTCGTGCCTCGTAAGAAGCAGTGGAGGCTACTCCCCTCTCATGGGGAAGCCCCCCGACGATAAGCGGCTTGCTCTTGAGAGAAGGGTCGAGCAACACCTCGACAGCCGCAAAAAAGGCATCGATGTCAATATGAACGATAAATCTCCTCTTCATCTTGTCTTCTTTTTTCCTCCTGGTCTTTTTCGAGTTGACGGCAGCTAATAGATAAGAATTGTTACATTGTTAAATGTTACATTGCTGCATTGTTTTGCGATTTTTTATTCTCTCTTCATATTAGAACTCACTCAAGGATTGGATCCTATCAGCGGTCCGTTCGGGGACCGGACCCTACATCCACGAGGCCCATTCTGGGAATGAGCCCTACATTCTCAGTACTTCCGCAAAACCCCGATGACCCGTCCTAAAATCCTCAGACCCCTGACTTTGACAGCTTCAAACTCCGGGTTTTCAGGCACAAGGAAGACATCTCCATTTTCTACTCGGAGCCTTTTCAAAGTAACTGAGCCGTCATCCAGAAGAGCAACCACCATTTCCCCTGAATTTGCTGCATTTGTCCTCTCCACGAGCACCCGGTCTCCATCATCGATATAGGCATCCACCATACTCTTTCCCTCAACAGAGATACAGAAGATGTTGCCCTTCTTTCGGCCCACCATCCAATCTGGAACTTCCACTGCCTCTCCCGAAACATCAAAGACCTCTTTCGGCTGCCCAGCCGGAACAAGCCCCACCAAAGGCACTCTTATTTGCTTCTCCAAACGAGCGGAAGTTCTGAGCTTTACTTCTCCTTTCACTCTCTCCAAATAGCCTTTTTTCTCCAGACTCAGGATATGCTTGAAAACGGCTGAAGGGGAGGGAATGTTCAAGAGTTTCCCCAACTGGCGGATCGTGGGAGAATAACCGTGTTCGAGAATGAAGTTTTCGATTGTCTTCAGGACCTTTTTCTGTCTTCCCGTGAGTTTCTTTCGAATTATGTTTACCATTTTGTTCACCATTTATATTAATATATCCCTCTCTGCCGTTTGTCAAGAAAAAAATTAAAAAAAGTTAAATAAGAATCAAAAAAGTGTAGGGTCCGTTCCCCGAACGGACTTAATATGAAGTTTTCTAGCCTTTCTTGCTCAATGTTAGATCTTTCATCCTCCAGCGACAATCAAATTCGTTCCAGTGATAAAACCCGCTTTTTCTGAAACCAAAAACAAGATAGCCTCTGAGATATCCTTAAACTTTCCCAGCCTTCCTATGGGGACACTTTTCGAAGAAGGAAGAATCCCTCCTTCAATAAGCCCTGGAGATACCATGTTGACTGTTATTCCTAAAAAAGCCACAGAGGCAGCCACAGTCCGAGTCAAAATCAGTAGTCCTGTCTTGGAAACCGCATAGGGCATGATTGTGGGAAAGGCCACAAGCTGTTCGGCACGGCTGTAGCCGATATTTATGATCCTTCCCCACTTTCTTTTCCTCATCCCAGGAAGAGCCGCTTTAAGGCAAAAGAATGCACTTTCTAAATTACTGCGTAAAATGTATTCCCAATCTTTTGAAGTCACCCTCTCCCAGGGCTTAACCAGAAGCGGGCCAAAGTTATTGACTAGAATATCTATCTTTCCGAATTTTTCTTGTACTTTTTTTATTAAGCCCGATGCCTCTCTCTCCTTTGTCAAATCTGCCTGAAAGGAAGCACTCAACTTCCCTCGCTGTTTTATCGCTTTGATAACTTGAATGGCTTCCTCTCTATTGCTTTTATAATGAACAGCAACTCCAGAAACAATATCAGCCAATCTCAAGGCAATATCCCGGCCCATCCCCCGGCTGCTTCCTGTGACTAAAGCTATCTTATCCTGCATTAATTCCCTTTTTTTGGACAGCATTTGTCTCTCTCTCCAATGTTCTTGCTATTCTAATCTAGCTTCTCTACCCTCTCTCGCTATCCCAAATAATTATATGACATGCTTGTCTTGAACAAAAGTCTTATCTCATTTATATTCGGAGAGGGAGGCTGGAAATGAAACTCATCATTGAAGTCACAGAAATTATGGGGAAATGTCCAGTCTATAAGATTGGAGATAGGATAGTCTTGGACGAAGGTTACAAGGTGAATCTTGAAGAGACAGACAACATCTGTATGCACTCACTTGGTTCTCTTCTTCCCTACTATAATGCCTTGGCAAAAGGAATAAACCCTTTGGCACTCGGACTTGCGAGATTGAATATTTCAATCAAAAAGCTCTCTCTTTATCCAGAGATAAACCAATGTAAAAAAAGCAAAAAA
>JAUWYH010000137.1 GCA_030615975.1 Candidatus Aminicenantota bacterium | reverse complement strand
AGAGTAACAAAATAGCAAGCCTCCGTAAATAATTTTCGAACTCAATCCAAGAGGTTCTGTGAATCAAATTGTTTGAACGAATTAGATGACTTATTGAGTTCTGTAAAGTACTTTTCTGAATCCCTTTAAAAAGACTAAGGATGAATTCGTTATTAAGATTAATCCCTATTTTTTGCCTGAGATAACTTCTATATAAGAATTTAAAAGAAAAGGGATTAATAGAAGTTTGAAGTAAGAATATCTTTTTGATTGTATTATAATATAAATAAACGGGCTTTAATGAGTAAAAAGAGGGAAAGTGATGATAAAGAACAATCTTGTTAAATCAATTCTTAATTTTCTCATTATTCTTTTCTTAGTCATACATGCGGAAGGTAAGAATAAGAGTGATCTTTTAACAAAAATTAAAAATGGAATAGATTCTGGAAGAATTGTTTATAAACTGACTGAACCTGAAGAGGTCAAGATATTACTTGGAGCCCCGCAGAAAGAGACTGAAAGAAAGAGCGGCGGAATGCTAATGCTTGAGCTCGAATATCCTAATATGTCTATTCTTTTTGGGAAGATGAGGAATGATCCTGCTCCTTTTACGATTCGAGAAGTTTTCTTTCAGAGTAAAAAAATTGATATTGGGGAAGGCAATAAAGTTGTATTGAGAAACAATGATGATCTTAGAAAGATAGATAAGTTTCAGGGATTTCAGAATATATCTCTTTCCCGACTGGATCTGAGAGATAAGATTGAACTCATAAATTCAATGACATTCGATACACTTACAGAGTGGCCTTCTGAAGATAAATTACCGGTAGGTTTTAATCCCGCGAAACTCCTCAGGGAGGCGAAAAATCCCGGTCTTGGGATTCGTTCCCTGCACGAGAAAGGAATCGATGGATCAGGAGTCGGCATTGCCATAATCGATCAACCTCTGCTTTTAGGCCATGAAGAATACACATCTCGCATTATTCGCTACGATGCTACCGGACTTGATGGTTTCTCCCCACAAATGCATGGTTCCCCAGTAGCATCAATCGCAGTGGGTAAAAATATCGGCGTGGCTCCAGGTGCTTCCCTGACATATTTTGCAGTGCCTATGTGGGAATCTGATAACTCTTCTTATATTAATGCTCTAAGAAGCATTTTCGAATTGAACAAAAACCTTCCTGCAAAAGAAAAAATTCGTGTTGTAAGTATTTCTACAGGAATGTTTGCATACTTTCCAAATTTTGATGAGTGGAAAGAAGTTTTGAATCATGCTGAAAAACTTGGGATACTGGTTGTAACATGTGATCAGGCAGTTTTGAACTATGGGATGTTATCGCTTATTCCAGGTGAAGACCCAGACAAAGTACAAAGCTATAAACCAGGAAAATATGTTTCCGAAGATGATTTAATCAGGGTTCCTGGAGCGAATAAGACCCTGGCAAGCCATAGGGGAGACGATGTTTACATGTATGTTAGGAAGGGAGGAATGAGCTGGGGAACTCCGTATATAGCAGGACTGGCTGCACTTGCGCATCAGGTTGATCCTGAAATTAATCCTAAAAACATTATTAAGTATTTGATACAAACTGCAACCCAGACTGAATCTGGACCTGTAGTTAATCCTAAAGAATTTATCAAAATAGTTAAGAATAAAAAGTAAAAAATTATCATCCTATTTTTTAAAAGAAGAATAATTAAAGCTAGAGGAAGCTAAATCTCCAAAGCCCTGGCATCATGATATTAACAAAAGCAGCTAAGCGAGTTAGAATTTTTATATGGTGGTAATAATGAAAAACAAAATTAAAATCGTTTCAATCGTTATATCTCTTTCAGCCTTTTCAGTCGCTTTATTAATTTCAGTCTTCTTTTTGTTTGTCTCCTGTCAAAAACAAAAGGCTGAATGGAAAGGGACAATAGAGGAAGAAAATGGAGTTATAGTTGTTAAGAATCCAAAAGAGCCGATGTATGATGATGTTGTTTTTAGTTTGGAGGAAGAATTATCTATAGGAGAAAAAGAAGGAGGAGAGAAATACATGTTCAATCGTATCGTAATAGATGTTGATGACGATGGAAATTTATACATATTGGATAATATAGCAATAGAAATAAGAGTTTTTGATAAATATGGTAATTATTTGTATTCTATTGGCCAAAAAGGACAGGGACCGGGTGAGATGCAAAGACCTTCTCTTCCTCCCTTTCAGATAACGCCGCAAAATGAAATATTGGTTTCCGACCCTCCGACTCGAAGGATTATTTTTTATTCATTACAAGGAGATTATCTTAGACAGATTTCGACGGCATCTATTAGAGGAATATTCTACTTACTTAAAATTGATTCAAAAGGAAATTTTATAGTTGAACTGTTGTATGCACCTGTATTTGAAATCAAGCAAGAATTAAAAATGTTTGACTCCGAGCTTTCTCCTATCGTAAGTCTAAAAACATTAAAAGGAGAGCCGCATCAACCAGGCGTCATTCGACTTTTTGGACCTTCTATTAGCTTTATCCTGACTCAAGATAACAAGATTATCTGGGGTACTTCAAATAAATATGAATTTTATATTTTAAACTCTAATGCAAAAGTCATAAAAATGATTTATAAAGATTATGACCGTGTGGAAATACCTGAAAAGTATAAAGAGCGAATTAAAGAAAGATATCGTAGGGCAGGCCGTAAAGTTAAAATTCATTTTCCAAAGCATTTTCCTGCTTTTAATGACATGTACATAGATGATGAGGGAAGATTATTTGTCCAGACCTATGAAAGAGTAAAAGATAAGGAACAATATTATTATTTTGATGTATTTGACCCCATTGGGAAATATATTGCCAAGATTCCTATTAAAGCCGGACGAACTCGTCAATATATTTGGAAAAAGAACAAGCTATATACAGTTGAAGTTGATGAGGAAGGCTATCCCTTTATTAAAAGATATAAAGTTATCTGGGAAATTTAAATACTTTGCAGGCGCACCTGGAAGCCAAATCCCCTAAAGCCTTGGCTTCCCGAGACCTGAAAAGACAGCTGAGTGAATTAATTTCCGAAGAGAAGGCTTTAATTGATGAATTTAGAATAAACAACTATTTAAATTAAGACGTATTAATTTGAAGTTCTGTTTAAGATCGTAAGGAAAAATGAAAAAATTAACACTTTTTGTTCTTATTTGGATGGTAATTTTCTCAACTAACTGCTCCAAAGAAAAATGGCAAGGGAAAATTTATAAAGAGCAAGGAGTGACAGTCATTGAGTCTGAAGGATCAGGAATATGGGGAGATAAGATTAATGAAAAAGTCACTTTTAAAGAAAATCTTTCCTTAGGGGAAGAAGAAGGACGCGAGTTTTTAACTTTTCATAGCGAACTAGATTTAGCAGTTGACTCAGAATCAAACATATTTGTTCTAGATATTAGAAATCATAGGCTTTTAAAGTTCACTAAAGAGGGAAACTTTATCTGGAAAACAGGAAGAAAAGGGCAAGGCCCTGGTGAGTTTCGAAATCCATCTGAAGTAGTGCTGAGCCCCACTGAAGAAATATGGGTTTTAGATCCTCCCACCCTCATACATTTATTTGATGCTCAAGGGAAATACCAGCGGACAATAAATCTAAAGGGGCGTTGCAGTAATTTTCAATTCTTGCCTGATGGACGACTCTTCATAAGCAGAACTACCAGGGGACAGATGGGCATCGCTGCTGAATATTATTCAATTGAAGGAGAGTTCCTTGAGAAATTCCCTGATGAATATCGATATGGCCAAAATTTACCTAGTTGGGCAGGTGGTGGCTTTAGTGGAGGATTTCGATTTTTTGAAGGCAAAATATATATGACCTTACCTGACAAATATGAAATCAGAGAATATGATTTAAAAGAAAAGCTTTTAGAGAAGATTAAAAAAGATTTTGAGTTAAAACCACCTGGGTTAAGAGAATATCAAAGAGGGTATATAATGATGGCATCAAATGTTATGGGCCCTTGCTTTCTTTATAAAAGGAAAATGCTTCTGAATATGCTTATGCTGGTCGAAAGAAAAGCCGAAAGAGAGTTTGAAATTAAACTTTATTTGGATTTCTTTAATGAAAAAGGGCAGTTCCTCGGTTCATATAAGTTGCCAGAAGAGACAAGGCTAAATACGATTGACCCTGAAAACAATTTACATTTCGTTCAGCAAGAGCCTTTTCCTCGGGTCGTTCGATCTACATTAGATTTAAAATAAAGAAAATATAATAGCTTAGCTTTAAAGGGAAGAAAGATGAAAACTAAAATTAAATTTGTTTTGGCTATCTCCCTTCTATTTTCTTTCATGCTAACTCTTGCATGTGAAAAGCAAAAGACTGAATGGAAAGGAGAAATTTTGTACGAGAATGGAGTTAAAGTCATCAAAAATCCCGAAGAGCCTCTGTATGGCGAAATTAAATTTGAATTAGAAGAAGATTTAAGTATCGGCAGAGAGGATGATGAGAATTATTTGTTTTATAGAGTAAGAGGAATTGCTTTAGATAGCGAAGAGAATATTTATGTTTTGGATAAAGGCAATTTCCGAATTCAGAAATTTGATAAAAGTGGACAATGTCTTCAAACGATAGGCAGAAAGGGACAAGGTCCTGGAGAATTTCAAGCTGGGCACGATTTTTTTATTGACGCAAAGGATAATATTTATGTTGACGACTTTCGCCAGATCGATAGATTTAATAAGCAAGGTCAATTTATAGAGAGCATTCCTTTAAATATTTATATAAACGATATCGCCGCTAATCCAGAAGGAAATATTCTGGCAAATGGATGGGTCCGGGATAAAGGTGGAATAAGAAGAATGATTATTATGATG
>JAUWYH010000063.1 GCA_030615975.1 Candidatus Aminicenantota bacterium | reverse complement strand
TTCAATCTTAAGCTCAGATGCTGATTTAGAAATATTCCAGCTGTTATTTATGAGAATCTGGTGAATGTATTCTCTCTCGAAGTACTCTTTTGCCTGTTTTAAAGATTGGGCTTCATTCGTCTCTGAGATATAATGAAATTCTCTTGGTTCCACGAGAAGAGAGAGATGGGAAGCTTTGATTTGTTCATCCTTCACCATAATCACAAATCTTTCGATGACATTAATGAGTTCGCTCACATTTCCAGGCCAAGAATAGTTGAGGAAAGCCTTCATGGCTTCTTTGCTCATCGTTTTTTGTTTTTTGCCGTACTCATTCGAGAAATAAACGAGAAAATATTTTATCAACAATGAAATATCTTCTTTTCTTTCTCTGAGAGGAGGAATGACCATAGGGATAACATTGAGTTTGAAGAATAAATCTTCCCTAAATTTTCCCATAGAAATGAGTTCTCTGAGGTTTCTATTTGTGGCAGCCATAAGTCTGGTGTCGATAGATATAGAATCTGTTGAGCCGAGAGGTTCAAATCTTTGTTCTTCAATCACACTCACTAGCTTAGCTTGGGTTTTTAAGCTCATATCGCCAATCTCATCAAGAAAGAGAGTTCCGCCGTCTGCGAGAAACAGCTTTCCTTTTTTATCCTTTTCGGCAAAAGGAAAACTGCCTTTAACATATCCGAATAACTCGTTTTCGATCAAGTCATCAGGAATGGCTGCGGAATTTATTTGAACAAATCTTTTGTCTTTTCTGGGGCTTTGCTGGTGAATTAAGCGAGCAATTAGTTCTTTTCCTGTGCCATTTTCTCCATAAATGAGAACTCGACCATTAGTTGGAGCAGCCATCTTTATCTTGGCTCTTAATTTTTGAATGGAGGCACTTTTTCCCACGAGGAGATATTTTATTTTAAGTTTCTCTTTAAGCTGGATATTTTCTTCTTCTAATCTTTTTTGTTTTAATGCATTTTTTACGGTCAAAACAACTTTTTCCAGAGAAAGAGGCTTTTCCAAGAAGTCATAGGCACCAAGCTTTGTTGCCTTTACTGCTGTTTCTACAGTGCCGTGGCCTGTGATCATAACAACTTGGGTGTTTTCTTCGTTTGTTTTTATCTGCTTCAGGATTTCAATCCCACTCAAGTGAGGGAGCCAAATATCAAGAAGAATAAGATCGAAATTCTCTCCTTTCAGCAGATTGAGACCTTGTTCGCCTGTCTCAGTTGCTTTAACCGTGAACCCTTCATCCTCAAGAATGCCTTTTAATGACGAGCGGATTCCTGCTTCATCGTCGACGATAAGAATTTTATCCTTTATCATGCTGGAATTTGAATGATAAATTTTGCTCCATGGGGACGATTATTTTCAACATCGATAGAACCACTGTGTTCGTTAATGACTTGATTAACGATGGCTAAACCAAGGCCAGTTCCTTTCTTTTTTGTAGAAAAATGAGGAAGGAAAAGCTTTTCTTTTTCTTTCTCAGAAATTCCAGGGCCAGAGTCAGAAATTTCTATTCTTACTCTATGGTGTTGCTTATCAAAGGAAGTATGGATTTTGACCTTTCCTTTTTTGTCCATGGCCTCAATGCTGTTATCGAGAAGATTGATGAAGACTCTTTTCATCTGTTCGCGGTCGATTTGGATAGGAGAGGGTATATCCGGAGAAAAGAGAATGTCAAACTCTATTTCTGTGAATATGCCTTTAAAAAGTGAAATTGTCTGTTCCAGGATTTCATGGATATCCGCTGATTGAAGTTGGATGCTCGGCATCCGGGCAAAGTTAGAGAATTCATCGACAAGGGATTTTATCGTTCTGGCTTCTTCAACGATAGTATTAGCTCCTTCTTTGATGATTTCGTTATATTTTTTTTCTTTATTCTTTAAATTTTTGATAATCCTTTCGGCAGATAGTTGAATGGGAGTTAAGGGGTTTTTAATCTCATGAGCAACTCTTTGGGCAACCTCTTTCCAGGCAGAGAGTTTCTGAGCTTTTATCAGCTGGGTTAAGTTGTCGATGACAACAATCATTCCTGAAAATTTGTTGCCTGATTTCTTTAACGGAGATAATGTTAGAGCGAACGTCGCATTTTGATTGTCAACATTTATGTTTATTTCTTTATCCGATAATTTATACTTTTTCACGAGTCCACGGTGAATATACTCCACTATTTCTTTATATTCAGCTTGGCTAAAAACATCTTTATAGCTTTTTCCTATAAGATTTCTCTCTCTTAGCCCTATCATTTCTCTGGCAGAAGGATTAATGGTTGAAATAACACCTTGGGCATCGAGAGTGATGACTCCTGTAGTTATGTTGTTTAAAATAGTCTCGATGTATTGCTTACGAGCTTCCAGTTCTGAGGTTTTTTGGGCAATGTTTTGTTGACCTTCTTTTAAATCAAAGATCATTTGGTTGAAGGAGTCAATAAGAATTCCTAGTTCATCGGATGCTGGATCTTCCACCCTGACATCTAAGTTTCCTTTGGAGACTTCTTTTGTGGCCTGAGCCAGTTTTTCTATGGGAACTGTAATGCTTTTTGCCAGATGAAAGCCAATCCAGCTTGCCGCGAATATTATGAGCAACGTGATAAATATTAAAGTGATAAGGTAAAAAGTCTTCACCGGATTCTTTTGGATTTTCAGCTGATGGTATCTTTGGACGTAGGCGCTGATGTTATTGATTCTCTGAGTATAGTTTTGGGAAAGGAATTTTCCGGCCACAACTAGTACATTGCCGATATTGGGAACATTAAAAGAGAGGCCACGCCGAATCATTTCCCCATTTCCCATAGGTTCAATACTTCTGAATTTTTCACCTAAATGAGCTCTTTTAACGATGTTTGTTGTAAGATCTCGATAATACTTGAGAGGAAGGCTGGAGTTAAGATAAGTAAACACTTCTTCATCTTCTAAATAGATGCCGATTTCATCCAGTTTATATTCGGTAAGCTTCTCTCTTATAAATTCCATCAAAGGAAACCTGCGATCCGGATCTATAAGATTTTGATTTTTGATAGCTTTGATTAATTGTTGAGCATAGTGGAATGTGATTTCTTCACTGTTCAAGTAAAAGCCATCAGCTAAACTTTTTGTATCATTCAATATTTTATCTATTGGTGTTTTAAACCAATTTTCTATGTTTCGGCTGATCAAGTCACTGGCAAAAAGAAAAAGGAGAAGAGTGGGGATAAGAGAGAGTGCGATGAAGAAAAGGAGCAATTTTGTTTTAAAGTGAGCTCCTATGACTTTTCTTTTTCTTTCCAAGTAGAGTTTTATTAGATTCCTGATTAAGACAAAAAGAAGAATTAGAAAAAGGAGAAGGACGATAATCTGAAGAGCAGAAAGAAGAATATTAGTGACTGCTGTTGGAGAGAATTCCTGAGCTTCGCGAATAAAAAATTCAATCGTAAAAAAAAGGATTATAAGGAGGACAATGATGCCTCCTATGACTCGAGGCCCTTTTTTCTTTGCGTTTTCCATTTATTATATATTATTTATGAATTTCTTTTTTTAGGTTTTACATTTTCTCTTCCTGGACAAGGAATTCCTGAAGATTGTCTAAAGTGATTTTTATATTTTTAACGACAGCACCAGAAGCACCAAACACTTTCCCCTCTATATTATTTAATGTGTAAGTTAAACCTCCTGCATTCCCTAAATGAATGAGTAGTTCTTCAAATACTTCGATTTTTACTTTCTCTCCTGAGTTTTTTATCCCATCTAATTTTAACACACCATCTGCATAAACTTGAATCCAAGTCTTTTCAATAAAAGAGATTTCAAGGTTTATTTCTTTTTTTTCTGGAACTGATTCCTCCACAAAGGAAGCAGGCGGCGGAATGGACTTTTCTTCTTGATGAATGGCTGGAATTTGTGTCTTTTCAAGACTTACTCTCTTTTCTTTTTTTAGAAAAAAATAATAAATCGCAAAAAGAACGAGAAAGAGAGTAATAGATATGATGACATATAACAGTAGCTTTCTTGCATCCTTGGGAATCACAAGATGGCGTTTCTCTTTTTTTCTTTCATCCTCAAAGGACTGTTCTTGAAGTAGAGATTTTTCATAATACATGTTAAGAACAGATTCTTCTTCTAGACCTAAATATTTGGCATAGGAGCGGATAATCCCTTTTATAAAGAATTTGCCAGGGAGCATATCCAATTTGTCATCTTCTAACGCACTTAATAACCTCAAACTGATTTTCGTAGAATCGGCGATCTCCTTTAAAGATACTCCTCTTAATTCTCTTTCTTTTTTGAGTTCTTGTCCTAAAGATGCCATTATTTGGGAATTTTAAGACAAGACGGATACCATGTCAATCTATAAACCTACATAGGGGACACAATACTTAATTTTTTAAAATATTAAAAGGGGACCTTGCCAATTAAATATTGTGTCCCCAGAATTAATTGACCTTTCATCGCTAACTCATTACACTTCTTGTGGAGCGGTGCTAAAGAGAAATGGATTTAAATAAAGCAGCTGAATTGCAGCGCAAGCTTTCCAACAACTTGGTTTTGCACTGGAGAGGAGGCAAGGTGAAATTGGTGGCAGGAGCTGATTTCAGCTATGATAAAGAGAAAAGGAAAATAGGAGCTTGCATCATTATAATAAAAATTCCTGAGTTTGAAACTGTAGAGATAGTTGAAGCAGTAAAGAAAGTGAGGTTTCCATATATTTCAGGCTATTTGGCTTTTCGAGAGGCTCCTACTTTTTTTGAGGCTTTTCGGAAGATTAGAAACGTTCCAGATGTAACCTTGATTGATGGGAATGGAATTGCACATCCAAGGAAAATGGGATTAGCCTCTTTTGTAGGAGTTATATTGGATATCTGCACTATAGGGTGTGCTAAAACCCCTATTTTTCCTTTTATCCTTCCAGGCGAGAGACGAGGAGAGTTTACATATTTCAGGAATGATAAAAATGAAAAGGTTGGGATATGTTTGAGAACACGTGCCGGAGTCAAGCCAGTTTTTGTATCTCCAGGAAATCGGATTGATTTTAAGGAATCAGCGAAGCTTATACTGGGATGCTCAAAATTCAGAATACCCGAGCCGTTGAGAAAAGCTCACACCTTATCAGGAAAAATATTCTTGAATTTATTATCCTTTTAAAAAGCGAGCCAATGAGCTAAAACTTCCCAAGAAACCGATGATTGCGCCTCCGCTGATAAACATCGCAGTCTGAGCGAGCGAGAGATATCGGAAGTTAATGAGTTCTTGTAAGACTCCCAAGGAAGTCCCAAGATAGAAAGGGAAGATTTTTATCAGGAGAAAGAGCAGGATAAGCGATAGAAGTCCTCCCAGAATTCCGAGAATGATTCCCTCTATAAGAAAAGGAATTTTGATAAAGGTGTTTGTCGCTCCTACCAGACGAAGGATTTCCATTTCCTCTTTCCGAGCAAAAACATTTAGCTTGATGACATTGGAAATGATAAAAAACGAAGCTAGAATAAGTATACCGCCCAGGAAGAATCCAACAGCTTTCACCAGGCGGCTTAAGGATTTCATTTTTTCTACCCAATCCCAATTAAACTGAACATCTTCAATGCCATCCATATTCCTCATTTCCTGAATGAAATTCTGAATTTCGTCAGAAGAAAGACTATTTTTCCTGATAGCAGTTTCAAAGGAGGGAGGAAAGGGATTTATTTTAAAATTTTCAATTATCCCTTGAAGTTCAGGAAACTTTATTTGAAATTTTTCTAAGGCCTGTGTGGAACTTATAAATTGAATTTTGGCAACTAAAGAAGAGCGTTTTAATTTTTCTTCAATCTGGCTTACCTCTATTTTTGTCAAATTTTTTTCGAGATAAAGCACAACAGCCATATCTTTTGAAAGTTGCTGGGCTGTATATTGAAGATTATTTGAGAGAGAGAGAAAAATTCCAAGTATAAGAAAGGATAGACAAATAATCGTGGTCGAGAAAATATTCCGGACTCTATACTGCCAGAGGTTATTTACTGTTTCTTTCAGAAAGTATTTAAATTTTTTAATAATCAGAGGGCTTCCTTTCGGATAAATTTTCCCTTATATAGAAATAGAATTTTATTGCCGAAATGGCGGATCAATTCTCGATCGTGAGTTCCTATAATAACTGTGGCACCTTGCTTGTTTATTTCCTTGAAGAGACCTATGATTTCAAAGGCAAGTTCAGTGTCGAGATTTCCAGTCGGCTCATCAGCCAGGATGATTTTAGGATTGTTCACCACTGCCCTGGCAATGGCCACTCTCTGTTGTTCGCCGTAGGAAAGGTGAGAAGGATATTCCCACATTTTATGATGGAGATTGACCATTCTCAAAGCATTAAAAACTCTACGTCTTATGTCTTTTCGAGGAATTCCGACAACCTGAAGGACGACCGATACATTATCAAAAACTCTTTTGTGGAAGAGAAGACGGAAATCTTGGAAGACAATACCCATGGTTCTTCTCAGTTTGTAAATTTTATGATCAGGAATTCTTAAGATATTCCTCCCATCAATGATAATCTGACCTTGGGTAGGGAAGAGTTCTCTAAAGATTATTTTGAGAAGGGTCGTTTTCCCTGAGCCACTAGGACCGGTGATGAAATAAAAATCTCCTTTTTCGACATGAAGAGTGATGTCGGATAAAGCCCAATCAGGTTTCTGGTATTGTTTCCATATATGATATAATTCTATCATCTTCAACAGGTGAAAAAAGGAGAAGATGCCTTATTTCTTATAGCCCTCCAAAATCTCTTTTAAAATTTTATTGACAACATGAGAATTGGCCGATCCTTAACAGATTCATAAACTTGAGATTTCATCTGATGAGGGAAGGATTATAACATATCATTTTTGAGATTCAAAGGAGAAAGAAACAGGGGAAATAAAGGTTATAAAATGAATAAATACATAAACCATCCGAAAATGAGAGCTCCCAGGACCATGAATAAAAAGAGGGTGAGAGCATACTTGATCTGAGCTCTTCTTTCCTCTCTTTTGATGAGCGCCAAGACAATACAAACGAAAAAGGCGTAAATTATCATGGAGAGAAAATGGCTTTTTAAGATCATTTCTTTTTCCCTCGAGCAATATCAAAGGCGTCAAGGGCTACTAGGTAGTTCAAAAGCCCTGCTCCTGCAATGAAAGCTGTACCAAATTCAAAAGTGGCTTTCTTCAGCTCCCCTACTCCAATGGAGAAAAAGTTAGAGAGAATATATAGAAGCCCATTTCCAATGTCAGAAAAAAAGGCAAGAATCGTCAGTGGATTTTCGGTTTGGAAGGAATAGATCTTTCCACCCATAATTAGACCAAGAGCTGTCATAAAAGATAAACAAACGAAAAAGATAGCTCCTCGCCAAAATCTTTTTTGGGATATGTGGCCGAGTCCAGGGATTAACCATCCCAGAAAGAAACATAGGAGAGGTTTTATCTTCATTTTTTTATATTGACTTAAAATAATAAAAAAATAAACAAATCAAATCAAGAAGAATTTACTTTTATGTGGTGTCAGATAATGTTGTCAAGGATATCGAATTAAATCATTTAAAATGTAACCAGAATTAAGTAGAATGTGACCCGAGGTTTTAAATAAAAAAATTGGTTCATCTCCCATTTCCTCGCCGCTAATAATAATTGACCCATTTGTGCTAATTAAAATGAAGATAAGAATTGTTTGAGGAAGATTTATTTAAACAGCATTGGATAATGTTTTTTATTATATGTCAGAAGTTTTAATTTGTATGCATTTGTAACCGCACCAACAGTTGCGTCTGCAAGACTTAAAGTCATCCTTATATCCTCTAAGACAGGCAATTATAATAGATGTGTCAATGAGGTAGTTATCCAACCTTAATGCCCCTCTGTCGTTTTAAATCTCTTCTTCTGAGGTCGCTAACCCATTTTTCAATATCTTCCATTACTCTAAA
>JAUWYH010000162.1 GCA_030615975.1 Candidatus Aminicenantota bacterium | reverse complement strand
TAAAAAAATATCCACCTTCGTCAAGGGGGGATGCTTCTTTATTACTGGGGAAAATGAAAAACTCGAGTTCAGGTCCGACCTTAATCTCTTCAATACCTAGTTCTTTTTTTCCTTTCTCTAAAGTCTTTTTTAATAAATATCGCGTATCCCCTTCATAATGCTTTCCTTCAGGAGTAAGAATATCTCCGAACATAATAGCTTCTTTCCAGCAGGTAATATCATCAAATCCCTTATATTCCCAAGGGAATATTCTGAATGTTCTTGGATCAGGCTTGATCACTAAATCGCTTTCTTCGATGCGGACAAAACCTTCCACTGATGAGCCATCAAATCCTTTGCCATTGCGGAAAGCATTTTGCAGTTCCGTACTGGGAATAGCAAAATCCATTGGCCTTCCCAGGATATCAGGAAAGCCGATTCTTACAAACTCGATCCTGTTAGAAGAATTAAGGACAACGTCCAATACTTCCTGCTCATTTTCATACCCAAAATTCTTGAGTGGTATTGCTGAATGGTTGTTCATGACTCCTCCTTTATTCAAATGATCAAAAATTTTTGTTTTTTTTGGATTATTTGACCTGAAAACAGTAATTTCATATCATTCTTGTAACCAGAAAATATATGCTTTATTTGCAATAGTAATAAATATTATCTAAATATAATATGAATGTCAAGAAAAATTCAACATTTTATTATTTTTGTGTTAATATTAATTAATAATATAGACAATTGTTAGGAGGAGTTCTGATGGTAGATGAATTGGATAAAAAAATAATTCGAGTGCTAAACAAGAATGCACGAAAGAGTTTTCGGGAAATAGCTCGGATGGTTGATACTTCAGTAACAGGTGTTATCCATAGAATAAAAAAGTTTGAAAACTCAGGGGTTATAAAAGGTTACATACCTTTAGTCAATCCTGAATATTTCGGTCTTAATCTAATAGCCATTATTGCTCTCCGCATTTCCCAAGGGAAATTATTAGAAGCTCAGAAAGAAATCGCCAAAGATTCCCGCGTTGTTGCAGTTTATGATATCACAGGAGAATGGGATTCATTGATTATCGGTTATTTCAAAGAAAGGGAAGACCTGAACATGTTTATCAAGAATGTCCTTTCTATGAAATATGTAGATAGAACAGTGACTCACATAGTTTTGAACGTGGTTAAGGAAGAGAAACGAATTCTTGTTTAACGGGGTCTGACTCCACTTGACAGAGAGGGAGAATATACCATAAATTTAATCTATCAAACTAAGGAGAGGAATTATGGCCAAAAAAAATCACTCACCTATAGGCCATCATTATATTGTTGAGGCATCCGGGTGTGACCCCAAAATTATAAGCAGCGTTGAAAAAGTGCAACAGATTTTAGTCAAAGCTGCGGAGATTTCTGGAGCTCAGGTGTGGTCTGTTTCCATTAACAGGTTCCCTCCTAATGGTGTCAGTGGAGTTATTGTTATTTCCGAGTCCCATATATCGACTCACACTTGGCCTGAGTTTGGATATGGAGCATTGGATTTCTATACTTGTGGCAATGAGATAGATCCTGAGAAAGCTGTTGTTTATGCAGTCGAGGCATTCGGTGCTTCTACTTCCCACATCACAGAAATAACCCGAGGGATTGATGAGGGCGATAGAATTTATTATCAAAGTTTAATCACCTGGGAAGAAGATTTCGTAAGAAACAAGAAAAAATAAAAATCGAAGAGTCAACCTCCTGTTCTAATCTTTTTTTGTTTAATTGTAAAATATTTTTACAGTAATAGACAATTTTAAATACGCTGATTATTTCATCTAATCTGGCAAGCTTCGAAGCATTATAGATTTCAATTGGCACAAATATTGCTATATTTTATGAAGAGAATGAAATGCTTACATTAAATTCTGGCTTTTTGTAAAGTTTCATTTTTATTTGCTATAATGTTTACATGAAAGGTAAAATTATTATTCTCTCCTCCATATTGGTTTTTTGCCTTTTCCTAATTCCACAGCTTCCTGCTCAGAAAGAAAGCATTAATGATTTAATCTCTAAGATTCAAAATTCTTTAAAGATAAAAGATATACCCGCTTATCTGGAGAATTTCTTCCCTGAAGTCAGGAATGAGGAGGAGGAGAAAATAAGAAATTTGTTTGATCAATTCCAGATAGAAAACGTAGCTTTATTCGAGGCAAAAAGAGGAATTAGTTATGGAAATGAGGCCAAAATATATCTTAAAGCTCTTTTCCAAAATTCTTATTCTGTTGTGATAGAAACTTGGAAATTGGTTCTTACAAAAGAAAAACAGCAATGGCAGATAAAAGAGAAAAATATGGTTGGAGAGGCTAAGGAGCTTTATAAAATTAAGATTCCCTCAGATAAAGCAGAGAAAGTTAAGTTGGTTGAAATTGAACATGTAGATATCAAACTCACTTTCAAAGATGCCATCCTCTTTTATGACAATATTCCTGGATTTGACACAGCCCTTCTCGTTATCGGAAATGGACATCTTTACTTTTCTCCCTCAGACCCTAAGGAGAGACATCAGCTTGAATTGCTCTATAAGAAAAAGTTTCTTGAAGACAGGCTCAATTATGCTTACCTCAGGTTTTCCAACTTTTTTTTCAAAAATAATATTAGAATTGTAGTTGAGAAAAACGAGAAAGAACTCCGTGTCTCCGAAGCAGAAAAGAACAAAGCGTATTCAATATTTTCGAAGCATTATTCCCGTTCATTCACTATTGAAAATTCTCTTAATGGAGAGTTACTTTCTTTTTTACCTCAGGGAGAAGAAGCGGTCTTCGAGTTTGATGGCCGCAAAATAGGGAAATTCACTTACATTTATTCTCCTTTTGCTGAAGAAGAAGTGAATCTTTACCAGTGGAAAGGAGAGAAAATCATCAGCCTTTATTCCCCTCAAATCGGTGAGAACACAAGAAAGATTTTTTTCTCTTTTGGTCAGATGTTTGACATAAAAAGCTACCAAATTGATATTGCTTTTGATCCTAAAAAATATTATCTTTCTGGAAAAGCAAAAATTGAAATAAGTCCTGAGGTCAGATATCTCGATGGGGTAAAATTAAAATTTAATCCCGAGTTGGAAATTCTCCGCATCTTCGATGAAGAAAGACGAGAGTTGTTTTATACTCAAGATAAGCTAAGGAAAATTTTGTATGTTTATTTTTTCGAGCCCCCACACAGGGGTAAAATGAGCTCTATTGAAATTTTTTATAGAGGAAAACTCATTCCACCCAAGCAGATATCAGATGTCATTACAGGGCCTCAGTTCAATGAAACAGTTATTAACACTCCTTCCAAGTATGACACTTACCTTTACAGTCAGTCCGCTTATTGGTATCCCTCTCCTCCCGATGAGGATTATTTTAAGGCGCGCTTAAAAATTATTATTCCCCCTGAGTATGCATGTATTTCTAACGGAGAATTGATAGAGAAAACCAGACTCAATAATGTAGAGAAAGTAGAAGAGATAGAAAAGATGGGAAGCGCTGTCTATGTTTTTCAGACAGAATATCCACTTAAATACATATCCTTTATTGTGGGAAAATTCACTAAAGTTCAAGAAGATTCATCTCCTATTCCCCTCAAATTTTTTAAATCTTCAGATTTCCGTTTTCAAAAGAAAGAATTTTTAAACCAGGCTAAAGATATTCTTCGATTCTACGAGAGCAAATTTGGGCCTTATCCATACGAAAAATTAACCATTGTCCAAAGAGGTTGGCCTACAAGCGGAGGACATAGCCCCGCCTCTTTTATCGTTCTGAATGAGTTGCCACAAATTCCTGGAAAGGGTCGCTACCTAAATGTCGACAGCCCGGTTGATTTTTCTCGCTGGAAAGAATATTTTATTGCTCACGAAATTGCTCACCAATGGTGGGGACAGTGTGTAACCTGGAAAACTTATCATGACCAGTGGCTGAGCGAAGGCTTAGCCCAATTTTCTTCAATTCTATACTTAAGAGAAAAATATGGAGATAAGGTTCTCTCCCCTATTCTGAAAAAACTTTCTCGATGGACAGAGAA
>JAUWYH010000039.1 GCA_030615975.1 Candidatus Aminicenantota bacterium | reverse complement strand
AAGGATTTTCTCTTTCATTCACAGATAAAAATAGCGAAAACCCCAAAAAAAATCAACATCGTATCTGAGTTACTGAATTACTGACTCATTTAGTCACTGAGTTACTGAGCCACCAATATTGGAAAAAAGATTGAATAATTTTTGCCCATCGATTATTATTAATTAAAGATAAGGAGGAAAAAGATGAGAAGATATTCTCTAATTTTAATTGTTATAGTCGTTGTTGCCGTTGTATTCTTCATCCTCCAAAGGGCGGGTCTAATGAAGACAGTATCAACGGAAGAGCTTAAAGCTTCTATAGAAATTATTGATGTAGAAACAAAATGGGTCTCCAAATATTACCAGCCTTGGCCTCCAAAATTGATCCTTGTGCCCGCCATTTCCTTCCGGGTAAAAAATCTCACTGACAAACCCCTCCGATATATAAATTTTAATGCCAATTTCAGGTTTAAAGACGATTTTGAAAACTTAGGAGATAGCTTTTTGGCTGCCATCCGCGGAGAACCCGTCATGCCAGGCAAAGTAAGTGACAGTATTCTCTTAAAGAGCAATTATGGAGTCGAAGGAAAATCTTTAAATACTTTCAAAGACAACCCACTTTGGAAAATTGTTTTTGTCAAGCTCTTTGTCCAATCGAGAGGATCCCAATACGCGCTGCTCGGAGAATGGGAGATTTCACGTAAAATTGATTTTAAAGAGCCAGAGCCAGTGGGTATGGAAAAAAAAGAGAAGAAAGAAGAAAAAGAAAAGCACATTCCATGATAGAGGTAACCTTTCCCTATGCATAATCTATCTAAATAGTGATTTCGAGGTGCAAATAGATATATGAGCGCAATCATTCCATCGAGATTCTTTTTAACTAAAGGCAAAGGACAGCATAAGGAAAAATTAGCGAGTCTTGAGGAGGCTCTGAGAACTGCAGGCATTGCTCCTTTTAACCTGGTTAAAATTACCAGTATCATCCCTCCTCACTGTCGTTTGATTTCAAGAGAGGAGGGGTTGAAACTGCTTAAACCCGGTCAAATTGTTTTCCTGGTAATGAGTGAATGCGCCACCGATGAAGCCCACCGCCTGATTTCTGCTTCTGTTGGCCTTGCTATACCCAATAATCCCAACCACTATGGCTATCTTTCCGAGCATCATGGGTATGGCCAAAATGAGAAAGAAGCAGGCCAGTATGCAGAAGACTTGGCAGCTTATATGTTGGCCACAACTCTTGGCGAAAATTTTGATATCAATCAAATCTGGAATGAAGAGAGAAATATCTACAAAATATCAGAAAAAATAATTGTCAGAACAAAAAACATAACACAGATAGCCAAAGGAAAAAATGGACTCTGGACAACAGCTATAGCTGCTGCGATCTCCATTCCTTAGGGGAAACCTAGTCAAAGCCTAATGGATTCGGATTAATAATTTTAATATAGCTTTTCTGTTTGAGTTCTTCTAAAAATTCATCAAGCCTCTTTTTCCTTTTTTCACCGAAAAGCTTCTCTTCGATTTCTTTCCTCGCCTCCTCAAACGCCTTGAGGCGGCTTTCTTTTTTCTCATCTATTCTCAGTAAATACCAGCCATCTCTAACTTTAAGCCATGGAGTCCTTTCTCCTACTTTCAACTTATCTACAGCTTGTTCCAAAGTTTTTTCCAATTGCCCTTTTTTAAATCTTCCTAAATCTCCTTGAGATTCTTTCTCTGGACCCTCAGAATACTGGCTGGCTAAAGAGGCAAAATCCTCTCCGGCAGCAATTTTGTCAATGATTTCCTTTTTTAAGGCCTCCACATCTTCATTGTTTCTATCTATATCCGAAATGTAAATAGCTCTAATTTTATATTCCGTAGGTTCTGTAAACTCCTCTGGATGAAGTTTGTGATAGTTCACGATTTCAGCCTCATCAAGAACAATATTTCTATCGACATCAGTCACAATAACACTCTGCTTCATAAAATTTTCCTCCATCTGTTTCTTCCATACCTCAAAGTCAACCCCTTGCTGACGCATGGCCCGCATCAACTCTTCATCAGAATTAAACCCATTCTCCTCCTTTATATTTTCTATAGTAAGCTTTACTTGTTCATCAATGTCATGCCCCCTTTTCTTTGCTTCCTGCAAGAGTAAAAGATCGGTTATCATTATCTCCAATAAATTTTTTCTTTGGCGTTTATACTGTTCTTGAAACTCCTCCCCTTGTAACTGAGACCTCAACATCTGATAAAGAGCCTCATGCTGGCTTTTATATTGAGAAAGAGTAATAATATCATCGTTGACAATGGCCACTATTGCTTCGATAATCTCTTCTCCCCCAGGAAATATCAATCCTGCAAATATCAAAATAAAAATAATGATTAACTGAAATCTTTTCATCAGTTGATTCTTTGATAAGGAAAAGATAAATTTTGAGGATAGAAACTCCATTCAATGCTCTTCTTTAAATCTTCTAAATGTTGAGAAATGAATTGTTTTATCTTTCGATCCAGGATTTTCACTTTTATAGAGGATGAAGCTTCTTCGAAAGGAACTAATTCAGGCTCGTATCTTTTATCCAATCTAAAAATATGATATCCATAAGATGATTCTACCACTCGACTCAACTCTTCTTCTTTTAATGAAAAGACAACCTTCTCCATTTCAAAAGGGAGCTCGCCCATTTCAAAAATTCCCATTCTTCCTCCCTTTAAAGCTTCGACTCCGATAGATTCTTCCCGCGCTATCTCACTGAATCTCTCTTCAATTGCCTTCTTCAGTTTTTCCAACACCTCAATAGCTTTATCCTCAGTATCCAACAAAATTTGGCTGACCTCAACCCTCTCAGGCCTCAGAAATTCTTTCTTGAACATGTTATAATATTCTACAATTTCCTCCTCATTCACGTCGATGTTTTTCACAAGCTCATAAGTATACTTTCCTACGAGCAACCTTTCAAACATATTCTTGTCTTCGACTTCATCAATCGACTCTTTTTTCCCCCCTGTCCATGATTCATTCCTCAACTTTGCTAAATATTCTTTTTTCTCATCCCAGGTCAAAGATATTTCCTTATCTTTGGCAGCCTGGAGAAGAATCTTTTCCTCAATAAAATTGTCTAGGAGACGACTAAGAGAAGCTTGCGTTAAATCTTTAATCTCGTTGACGACTATGTTTCGGACATAGTTTTCAAAATCGGAGTTAAGATAGAAAGTATCTTTGATTTGAAGGAAAACCTTACTCTTTTCCTGAGAATCTTCTATATCATATCCTTGGGAACTCTCTTGAGCTTTTTCTCCTCGGCAATTCAATATAGAAAAGGATAAAAACACTGCTAAGCACAACGTTAAACAGCTTATTTTTAGTTCTAGATCTTTCATCTTTTTTAATTTAAACTCATTATATTACATTAAAGATAACTCCTTCAAGATGGATATCGTTTCATTCATAATCTCTTCATCTCCCTCGCCAGAAAGAGAAAGGCTCATCATCCCCTGGGGAGTGATAGAGCCTGAATGTCGCTCAATCAGATTTGTCAAACGAGTTAAATCGGCGGAAGAACCGGGATAAAATTTAAATACAATTTTTCCTCCTAAACGGTCTACAGAATTAATTTTTATCTTCTGAGCCAGGTACTTTATGATGCCGTAGCGAAGAAGATTCTTAACACTTGAAGAAAGAGGGCCGAATCTATCTTTCATCTCTTCTTCAATTTTTTCAATTTCGCTTAAGTCTTCAACAGAAGAGATTCTTTTGTAAAGGTTAAGCCTCAGGTTTATCTGAGGAAGATAATCTTCAGGGATGCGAATATCCACTCTCAGGTTGATCTCGGATTTAATTTCTTCGATTTTCTCTCCTTTAAGCTCTTTTACCGATTGCTCCAAAAGATGCATAAAATAATCAAATCCTACTGCTTCCATATACCCATGCTGTTTGGAGCCTAAAAAATTCCCAGCTCCTCTTATCTCTAAATCTTTGGCCGCCAAACGAAATCCAGACCCGAGTTCACTAAACTCTTGAAGAGCTTTCAAACGCTCCTTGGCCAAAGAAGTGAGTTCCACAAAAGGAGGAACAAGAAAATAAGCAACTGCTTGGCGAGAAGAACGCCCAACTCTCCCCCGCAACTGGTAGAGTTGAGCCAATCCATAAAGGTCCGCATGATCAACAATAAGAGTGTTGACGAGAGGAATATCTATCCCGTTTTCGATGATTGTTGTCGAAACAAGGACATTGTATTTCTGGTTGATAAAATCAATCATCTTTCGTTCCAGATAAACGCTCGACATCTTGCCATGGATAACAACCACATTTGCCTCCGGAATAAGCCTTTCAATCATAGTGGCAACTTTTTCGATGTCTTCAATCCGGTTGTGTATGTAATACACTTGACCCCTCCGGGCTAATTCCATTTTTATAGCAGAAGCTATAAGCTTTAGTCTGAAGGGAGCAACTATTGTATGAATAGCCAATCTATCTTTGGGAGGAGTCTCAATAAGACTTATATCCCTGAGGCCGGTGATAGATAAATTTAATGTCCTGGGGATAGGTGTTGCACTCAAGGTTAAAACATCTATATTCGCTTTCATCTGTTTTATCTTTTCTTTATGATTCACACCGAACCTCTGCTCTTCATCTATGATCAAAAGACCTAGATCATGAAACTTTACGTCTTTTGACAGAAGGCGATGAGTGCCGATGATGATGTCGATTAAACCTTTTCTTAAGTCTTCAACAATCTTTGCCTGCTGGGTTTTTGTCTGGAACCGGCTTAGAGCCTCTATTCTCAGAGGGAAAAGAACCATCCTGTTCCTGAATGTATTCAAATGTTGACTCACAAGAACTGTAGTCGGACAGAGAACAGCTACCTGTTTTCCGTCCATTACGGCTTTGAAGGAAGTCCTCATGGCTACTTCAGTTTTGCCGTAGCCTACATCGCCGCAAAGAAGGCGGTCCATCGGAAAATCTGATTCCATATCTCTCATGATCTCTTTCACAGTGCTCAATTGGTCATCTGTTTCCTCGTATTCAAACGTACTCTCAAACTCCTCCTGCCATTCACCTTCAGGGCTGAACCTAAACCCTTTTATCGCTTTCCTCTGTGCATACAGATGCAGAAGCTCCTTAGCCATATTTTCGATGGCCTTTTTTGTTCTGGCTTTTGTTTTTTCCCAAGATGAAGTTCCCAATTTATTGAGTTGAGGAAAGCCCGAACCCACCTTTGAGAATTTCTGAACAAGATTGAGGCCTTCAACCGGTACAAAAAGCTTATCATCATCTTTATAAATTATTTCTATAAATTCCTGATTTTTTCCGTTTACTCTTAGCTTAACTAACCCTTTAAAAATTCCAATTCCGTAATCTGCATGGACAACATAATTTCCTGTTTCTAAGTCCTGGAAATGGGAAAGAAAGGGTCTCACTCGAAGGCGAGAGACAAGAACTCTTTCTTCTGTGAAAATATCACTTTCTGAAAAATAGTTGATTTTTTCTTTTGGATAACTGAATCCATGACGAATATCCCCTATCAGAAGCACAACTTCACCCTCTCTGGGAGAGGTAAAAGGTGAGGGAGATTCAAGGAATAAAACTTGATGTTGAGAGAGAAGTGTGCCTAATTTTTGGCGTATTCCTTCGCTTGAAAAATAAATGAAGCATAGTTCTCCATCTTTCTGTAATCTTTTTATATAACGAAGAAAGAAAGGAATCTTATTTTTAAACTTGGGAACAGATTGGAAAGGAAAAGAAAATGATTTTTTCTCATTGGCTGATGCCAACTCCTGCCAAAGGATAGCTTCTCTTTTTATTTTCTCCCAGAGATGGGAAGGATAAATTTCTTCTGGAGGAAGGTGAAACATCCCTTCTTTTTTTAACTCATGATATTGTTCTTTCAGGTCTTTTGTGGTTTCTCTCCATTCGCGATTGACTTCACCATAATCATCGATAATAAATAAAAAATCTTTAAGATAAAAATCGAAAGGGACAAAATGTTCCTTATGAAGGAGGGAAAGGAAGAAAAATGCGGGGAAAAAATCTCTTTTTTTTACCCGATCTATCTTCTCCTCAATATCTTTGCTAAAAAAACTATCCGCTTTCTCTCTGGCTAATTCCTCCCATTCCTGAACATACTGAGGAGAAGTCGGAAACTCCATAAGGGAAGGGATAAGAATGTGTTCAATTTTTCTTACAGATCTCTGGGAGGATGGGTCAAACTGCCGAAACGAAGCTATCTCATCCCCGCTAAACTCGATCCGGACAGGAAAAGACTCCCATGGAGAGAAGACATCGACTATTCCTCCCCTCCACGCATATTCTCCGGCAGAATTTACTAAATCCTCTCTTGAGTAACCGTATTCGTCAACGATTTTTAGAAGAAGATCTCGTTCAAAAGTCTCTCCCCTCTCCAGCTCTAAAAAGAATTGTCCCAAATTCTGGGTATTTGGAAATGGCCTGAGCAGACCAAAAAGATTGGTGATGACAAGAGAAGGTGGATTATGGAGAAGACTATAGAAAAAAAACATTCGCGAAGATATGGAATCAAGCGAAGGAGGTATCTCCTGGTATGGATTTTCTGAAAGAGCCGGTAAAGAATTAAGCCTTAAATCAGATGAAAATTGGGATAAAAAAAACCTACACTCTTCTTCAAAGGGAGAGAGGGGAGAGGAAAGAGGTCTGATCAAAACGATCCTTTTCTTTGATTCCATAGCCAACGCCGTAAGAAAATAGGCTTTTGCTGGTTCTATTAGACCTGATACTCTCAGCCTTTTTTTTCCCTTTTGTAAAGCCTTGAGGAACTTCTTAAATTCCTCTGTTTCTTTCAGAAAATTCAAACTCATGGCCTTAATATTATACGTCTATTCTGTCTGTTGAGTCTATTCCACCCTGAAATTTGGATTTGGAATTATCTCCAATTCCTTTATATATTAAATTTACAAGACAGGTTTTTGGTAATGGCTTCGCTCTCCTCTCCGAAGGTGAGGAGAGCGAAGCCTTGATCCGAGTTGCTTTTGACTCGCTGGGGTAAAAGCAACGTGTTTTGGAACCATATAGCATGAGCCTTATAAAGGGGAATGAGCGAGATGAAAAAAAGAATGAAGAGGGCGAAAAATTTAAAATTTAAATTTTAATCCTGCCCGGAAAGAAAAACCTGAATAGTTAAAATGAGAAACTCTGTAATCAATATCTTTCTGCTCCTCAACCTCCCTTATTTTTTGAACATAGAAAAAAGTCGAATCTACTCCTAAATACTCTCCAGTCTCTCCTATCAAATGAGCTAGGACCTCAGGAACTCCACTTGCTGTCATTTTTTGGACTGAAGTTTTAAACTTCTTGAAGCTTGCTACTCTATAGAGTGCCTCGAAACAAAAAAACATATTCAGGGGAAGTGCCATATCAATACCCGTTCCCGCATGAAAACCTATTGTTTTGGCACTGCTTTCAAATTTCCAAATTAGCCTATTCGCAATCATAGAGGGATTGTCGGGTTCTCCATACTCACCAACGATCTCGGTGCCTTTAATATTGCCCAGATAATAACCTATTCCCCCCAGAAAATTCAACTGAACAGAAGGCTTTACAGGAAAAGACAATATCGCTGTTAGGTAAATAGGAATCATCTCTGAGGAGATCTTTGGTGAACAAGAGAAATTTTCGACAACCTCATCTATGCTCAAGGTTGTAAATCGACCTGCACTGCCGCTTAAACTTCTCGAAATATACCCGCTTCCTAAGGAAAAACTGATGTTTGGATGAAGCTGGAAGATAAATTCTAAAGACAGATCCAGCCCTGGGCCTATTTTTTTTCCCTGGGTAAGAGCGTAATCATAATATTTTTGATTTAGGTGCCAAGAATCATTGACATTTCCTCCGATTAATAGGCCAAAATTCATTTTTACATAAAGTTGTTTTGACTCGACACTAAAAGGACAAAGTAAATAAAGGCCAAATATTACCGGAAAAACATATTTTTTCATTTTCTCCCTCATGCTTTATTCAATCATAAAATTTTTAAGTTAGGGTCCCACTTTTTCTTGTTATTAAAATAAGACACACAATCCTTTCATTTGTAACAGCAAGGAACATGCCAATACGGAATAAGAGGAATAATGAAAAAACAGCACATTCTTATGTACTCCCTAGATGACAAATATGAAATGAGATGACAAAAAGCAAGAAAGGCGAAGACAAGAAAAAAGGGGACAGACAAATTTTTAACAAAAAAGCAGCCTATCTCTTTTTTTCCCTGGATGGCAGAAGGTAAGAAGTTTTATGTTTAGTATTGAAGGAATTTGCCAGTCTAGTTAGTTTAGCTGATGATAATGGAACAGGCCAAGAAGACCAAATCGCTGAGAAGACTAGATAGACCAAATTATATTCTCCACCAGTAGGAGAATTTCATGAAGATGCTGTAGTTTGTCCGAGCATACTTCCCAAAATCGTCTTTTAAGAGATCGTTGTCGATTCCGAAGAAAAACAGAGTTCCAGGTTTCAGAATGTAGCTAACGAGGAAACTCCCATAAATTTCCTTATAAAAGTGATTATAGTCAACAATAGCTCTAAGCGACAGGGTTTTAGAAAACTGATAAGTTGTCCTCTGGCGGATGACATTATAATCAAAAAGCTGCTCTCCCCCTCTTGTCTCCCAGAAAGTCTGTTTACTGAAATCTAAGGCCATCTGCAGTCTCTTGTTGGGCTTCAGATTGATGAAGAGCCCGTAAATACTGCTCCATCCAAGAAAGAGATCGTCAGGGTCATAGAAAATGCTATCCCCTGTTTCAAAGTAAAAGCCAAAAGGAAGCCATGCAATCATATTGTTTTGACCCTCGAGAGTAAAAGAATTCTTGTGGAAATCAACCCCCTCATACCTCTCCATATCATTTTGGAATGATACATTCATCTGGGAGAATTCAGTAAACCGGAAACGAAGCTGGACCCTCGCCCATTGATCGATCAAAAGGTTATCAAAATAGGCATATCTTTTTCCTGCATTGAGATAAAGTGAAAGCTGATTTAAATATTTTTTCTCAGGATATGCACGAAAAGATGTATACGCACCCACTGTCTTGTAATCCACCCGGTTGACAAAGCCAGACGAGGCTTCAAAATCGGGATGAATAGACATCCAGTACAACCCTCCATTCCAGTGTTTTGTGAAGCACCAGAAGTCAGCATACAGGGCAGGTACTATATCTGTTTCCTCATCTTCATACCTTGTCTTGGATCCTATAGCTTGAAAAGAGAAAAAGAATTTATTTTTGAACTTTAGCTGACCGTCCACGCCTACAACCCTGTTGTAGGAACCATCAATTTCTTTATCGGCCAAGCAAAAACCGACATAAGATTCACCAAAAACATCAGCCTTCATCCGGAATATATTGAATAAAGCATTATCATCTCTTCTATCTTCTCCATTATGAACTTCCCAAAGACTTTCTGTTGGATTTGTATCATAAGCAGAGAGAAGGCCATATGTGAAGCGTCCTACTTTCCCAGTAAGCTTCCCTCCATAGAGAGGATTGATGATTCTCCGCGTGTAGACCATTCTGATTTGAGGAAATTGAAAAATTTCCATGCCTTCTAAGAAAAATGGCCGCTTTTCAGGATAATAGAGAGCAAACCTCTGGTTTACATCTATCTGAGGTGCATCTGCCTCAATATGGCTAAAATCAGGATTTAGAGTCAGATCCATGGTTAAATCAGAACTAATCCCCCATTTGAAGTTCATACCAGGTTGAAGGTCGATTTTCTCCTCTTTGGTTTTGAGAGATGTAAATATGGGCATTAGTTCGAAATTTTTACCTTTTTCCACTCTCCCCTGAATCATAATCTTTTTTCCTTGAGTCAGAAGGCCTGGAATCTTTTTAGACATCGGAGGCCAAATAATGATTTCTCCTTTGCGGGCAATGGTCCTGCCGAGCACAATCCCCCAGACTTTATTCTCTTTATCAGGGAATCGAAAGCTCTTAAAGGGAAGAGCCATTTCTACTGTGTAGCCTTGTTCATCGATTTTTCCGTCGGAATAAAAAACTGTATCCCAACTGGCGTCCATATTATCGCTACCGCCTTCTTCAGTGCGGATCAAATCCATCTGGACGCCAATAGGATTTATAATAAATGAAAAGGCC
>JAUWYH010000052.1 GCA_030615975.1 Candidatus Aminicenantota bacterium | reverse complement strand
TCGAATGGAAGGCGGATTCATCACAACAAAATTCAACTATATACTAGGGTGGGCCCGTAAATTTTCTCTATTCCATTATCCTTTTGTCACAGCTTGCTGTGGAATGGAATATATGTCTGCAGCCTGTGCTCATTTTGACCTGGATCGATTTGGGGCTGGATGGACCCGATTCTCTCCCCGCCAATCGGATATGCTTTTAGTCGTTGGAACCGTTACTCAGAAATTGGCACCCGTCCTCAAGACTGTCTATGACCAGATGACGGAGCCAAAATGGGTTCTTGCCTTCGGAGCTTGTGCTGTTAGCGGTGGAATATATGACAACTATGCAGTTGTCCAAGGGATTGATCGCATTATCCCCGTAGACGTTTACATCCCAGGATGCCCGCCTCGACCCGAAACCATATTAAATGCCCTGATAAAGCTTCAGGAAAAAATTCAAAACCAAGAGCAAGAGTGGAGATGGAAAAAAAGAAAATATTAGAAGATCTGAGAGAAAAATTTCCTGAAAAAATCAAAGAGATTTCTGTCGAGTTCGGGGATGAAATCATAATCATCGACAAAGATTCTCTGCTCTACATCGTAAAATTCTTAAAAAATGACCCATATGCCTTCACCATGCTCCTGGATTTGACGTGCGTTGACTATAAGGGCCAAAAAGAACGTTTTCAAATGATTTATCATTTCTTCTCCCTCTCTAGCAACGAGCGATTGAGGATTAATATCTCTCTCCCAGAGAAAGATCCTTCTATCGATTCTTTGACTCCTTTCTGGAAAAATGCGAACTGGCTAGAGAGAGAAGTCTATGATATGTTCGGGATTCTGTTCAATGGTCATCCTGATTTGAGGCGAATATTCATGTATGATGGATTCGAAGGTTATCCTTTACGCAAAGATTATCCTTTGCGAAAACGCCAGCCACGAATCCAATTTAGAAAGTAAGATGCCGAATAGAATTCAAAAACAAGCTCGAAAAGAGAGCCTCCTCTTGAACATGGGCCCCTCTCATCCCGCCATGCACGGCACTATCCGAGTCATGCTGGAGCTTGATGGAGAAAGGGTTCTTAATTCAGAAGTGGAAGTGGGATATTTGCACAGGGGATTTGAAAAAGTCTGCGAGAACAGAACATATTTCAATTTACTTCCTTACACAGACAGGATGAATTATGTTTCTCCTTTGATCAATAATCTTGGCTATGTGATGACAATAGAAAAGATGTTGGGGATAGAGGTCCCAGAGCGAGCTCAATACATTCGAGTCATCATAAGTGAACTCTCAAGAATCTCTGACCATCTCACGTGTCTTGCAGCTATGACTATGGAGTGTGGGGCTTTTACTGTGTTTCTTTATAAAATGAAAGCTCGTGAGTTCATCTGGGATGTTATCGAACGCACAACCGGTGCCCGCATGACCACTTCATACATCCGAATCGGCGGCGTAAGAGCAGACTTGCATTATGAATGGAAATTAAACCTCAACAAGGCTATTGTTGAGACCCGGAAAGTATTGAAAGATGTACGTGGCCTCCTGAATAAAAACAAAATTTTCTTAAATAGAACCAGAGATATTGCTGTTGTAAAAGCAGAGACAGCCATTAATTATGGGTGGACAGGGCCCTGTCTTCGCTCTACGGGTGTTTATTATGATGTCCGCAAAGCCCATCCCTATCTTGTCTATGACAAGATAGACTTTGAGGTTCCACTTGGAGAGAGAGGAGATAACTTCGACAGGTACATGGTTCGGATGAAAGAGATGGAGCAGAGCTTACGCATTATTGAGCAGGCCATGGAGAAAATTCCAGAACCATCTTCACCTCCTCAGCTGATGGCTGAAGGTATGGAGCCCGCGAAAGCTATAAAGGCCTCAAGAGCAAAAAGAATAGATGAGAAGATCAAGCTTTCTCCAAATCTTGAAGGTTCGGAAAAAGAAAGATACAGTGATATTTTCACAGCAGACAAAAGAAATGTAATTCCTCCTAAAGAGAACACTTACACCACCATCGAGGGTCTCATCACCCACTTTAAATTTTTCATGAAAGAGCATGGAATAAGGCCTCCTAAAGGAGAAGTTTATTTTTCTGTTGAAGGCGGAAATGGCGAATTGGGTTTCTATATTGTCTCTGACGGCACCGATAAGCCATACCGTCTCCATCTCAGAGCACCATGTTTCCATATTGTCTCTGCTATGGAAGAGATGATTCAAGGGCATTATTTGGCTGACATTATCCCAACTTTTGGCTCCTTGAATATGATTGGTGGAGAATTGGATCGATGAGTCCTGAATTCTCGGATCAGACAAAAAAGAAAATCGAAGAGGTTCTTTCTCGTTATCCTCGGAAAGAAGCCGCAATCCTTCCTCTCTTGCACTTAACCCAAAGAGAATTTGGCTGCATCTCCAATGAAGAAGAAAAAATTGTGGCCGAGATTTTAGGTATAAAGCCGATTAAAGTTAGAGAAGTTGTGAGTTTTTACACCATGCTCAATCCGAAGCCTGTGGGAAAATACCATATTCAGGTCTGTTCTAACTTGAGTTGTTTTCTTATGGAAGCAGAAGAATTGATAGATTATTTGAAAGAAAAATTAGGGATAGAACCAGGGGAAACAACACCAGATAAAAAATTCACTCTAACCACAGTTGAATGTTTAGGAGCTTGCGATCAGGCTCCCTCAATGATGATCAACTTTGATTATTACGGGCATCTGGATAAGAAAAAAATCGATGAACTCCTAGATAAATTGAAATAAAAAGTGGAAGAAAAACTTTTAACCAGACATTTCGATCTCAAAAATTTATACAAGATCGAAGTCTATTTAAAAGAGGTGGGATATCAGGCAGTAAAAAGAGCCCTGAAAGAGATGAAACCTGAGGAAATTCTGGAAGAAGTGAAAAATGCAAATTTAAGAGGTAGGGGAGGAGCTGGTTTTCCAGCAGGAGTCAAGTGGGGTTTTGTTCCTCAAGATGTGGATAAGCCAAAATATTTATGTGTTAATGCGGATGAAGGAGAACCCGGAACCTTCAAAGATCGCTATATCATGAGCCATAATCCCCACCTGATGATAGAAGGGATCATCATCACTTGCTTTTGTGTGGGTATCCATACTGCTTTTATCTACATTCGGGGCGAATATGAAGCTATAGCCTTAAGATTGGAACAGGCTATTTCTGAAGCGTACAAAAAAGGATTTTTGGGAAAGAATATTTTAGAAACTGGCTTTGATTTGGATGTTTTTGTCCATCGTGGTGCAGGAGCTTACATCTGCGGCGAGGAAACAGGTCTTTTGGAATCCCTTGAAGGCAAACGCGGTCACCCCAGACTCAAACCACCTTTTCCTGCTTCTATAGGCCTTTTTCAATGCCCTACTGTTATTAACAATGTCGAAACTATCTCAAACATTCCTCAAATCATTTTGAACGGTGCAGAATGGTTTTTAAAAAAAGGTCTGCCTAAGGATGGCGGGACAAGAATCTTTGGGGTAAGTGGCGTGGTGAAAAACCCTGGAATTTATGAATTGCCGCTTGGAACTAATCTTAAGGACATAATTTTCAAATATGCTGGAGGAATGAAAGAAGGAAAGAAATTAAAAGCTGTTTTCCCAGGAGGGATGTCTGCTCCTATATTGAAGGCCGATGAAATAAATATCAAGATGGATTTCGATTCCTTAGTCGAAGCAGAGTCCATGCTTGGTTCAGCCGCAATTATCGTCATCGATGAAGAGACATCGATGCTTGATGTCTTGAAGGTTGTCACAAGATTCTATTCCCATGAATCATGCGGCCAGTGTACCCCCTGCCGCATAGGAAATTCCTGGATCAATAAAATTATAAAAAGGATAGCTGCGGGAGGAGGAAAGAGAGGGGATATCGACAATATCATCCGTTTAGCTTCCAATATGATGGGGAAAACCCTTTGCCCTTTAGGGGATGCTGCGGCCATGCCCATTCTTTCCATCACTAAAAAGTTTCGAAAAGAAATTGAATCTTATACAGCAAACTGAATGAAGAGAGACAAAGCAAGATGGTAAAGATTTTTATAGACGAAAAGCCCTTAGAAGTTGAAGAGGGTACAACTGTACTGAATGCCGCTGAACAAGCAGGTATCGACATTCCTCATCTCTGTTATCACTCAGCCTTTCTTCCTGAGGGAAATTGCCGGATGTGTCTTGTAGAAATTGAAGGCCTTCCCAAGCTTGAACTGGCATGTTCCACTCAAGTGAGGGAAGGAATGAAGATCTCAACCAAGAGCGAAAAGGTCATCGAGGCCCGCAAAGGAGTGCTGGAGTTTTTACTGGCCGAACATCCTCTTGATTGTCCTATCTGCGATAAAGCAGGCGAGTGCAAGCTTCAAGATTATTATGAGGAATACGGGCTTTTTGAAAGTCAGTTTGAAGAGTCTAAAGAAAAAAGAGAGAAGAGATTAAAAATAGGAAAAAATCTCATCCTTGACCAGGAAAGATGCATTCTCTGCACCCGCTGTGTCCGGTTCTTGAGAGATGTGACCAGAACTCATGAATTAGGTGTTTTCAACAGAGGAATCAGCTCAGAAATCCACATTTACGAAGGGCTTTCGGTCGAAAACAATTACTCCGGCAATCTTGCGGAGATCTGTCCAGTTGGCGCCATCACTGATTCTGACTTCAGGTTCAAAACACGAAAATGGTTTTTAAAAAAAGAAGAATCCATCTGTCCTCTTTGTAGCCGAGGATGTAACATCTATATTGAGTACCACCCCGGTTTTCCTCGATTTTCTGTTCCTAAAAGAGTCTATAGGGTTAAATCACGTGAAAATCAGGAAGTGAACGGGTTTTGGATCTGTGATCTTGGCCGCTATGGCTATTCTTACATTGATGAAGGCCGCCTTAACCAGATTGTCGAAAACGTAAATCATCCGCTAAGTGAACTTAATTTGGAGAAGATTCTTCTCTTCATTTCTGAAAAATTAAAGAGGCTGTATCATATGAAAAAAACTTCACACATAGCCCTCATCCTCAACACCTGGCTTTCAAACGAAGAGCTTTTTCTCATCAATAAAATTTTTCGCATTGACCTAAATGTTGAAAAGATATTCTTTGTTGATCCTCCTGAGGGAGAGAAAGACGACTTTTTGCTAACTTCAGAGCGTACTCCCAATAAAAGAGGTGCCGAAGAAATAGGCTTTGATTTTAAGCCGTTAGACTTAGAAACCCTTGGAAATGGAACTCAATTTCTTATGGCGTTTGGACCTCACCTCTCCCATCATTTCAGCTTAACAGAAATAAAGCCGGTTTTTGATAAAATAGAAACAAAACTTCTTTTTACCTCTTTTTCAAATGAAATGAATGCCCTTTTTGATATTGTTTTTCCTACAGCATTGATTGCTGAAAAAGAAGGATCTTTAACGAATCTGGAAGGCAAAGTTCAGAAATTTTCCCAGGCATTAATGCCTTTGGGAGAGAGCCAGCCTGAATGGAAAATAATGGTCGATCTAGCCAAAAAATTGGAAGTGAATTTTAACTTTTACAGACAATTCTCATCTCCTGAAATCATATTTCAAGAGATGGGAAAAGAAATTACCTTTTTCGAGAAAAGAAAGTGATTGAAATTTTAATCGTATTTATCAAAATTATCTTTGCTTTAATCTGGCTTTTGACCTTGACTCTCTATTTGACATGGGTGGAAAGGAAAGAGAGTGCAGTCATCCAGGATCGAATCGGTGCCAACAGAGCCTCTATCTTGGGGATCCGTATTATTGGACTTTTCCAGCCTTTTGCTGATGCCATAAAAATGATTTTTAAGGAAGATTTCACACCTTCATTTTCCAAAAAATTTCTTCATGACCTGGCTCCTTTTCTTTCCTTCTTTTTTGTTGCCATCACAATTTCTGCCATTCCTTTCGGAGATTTTATCAGCATTGGAGGAAAAACAATAAATCTCCTGATACTTGATATAAATGTAGGACTCCTCTTTGTGCTTGCTATGTTGTCTTTGGGGATATATGGGATATTGATCGCCGGTTGGTCCTCAAATAATAAATTCACTCTTATCGGTGGTCTTAGAGGTGCAGCCCAACTTATTTCTTACGAAGTGGCTTTAGGATTATCTCTCATCGGTCTGATTATGGTCTATCCGTCGTTAAATCTCTCTCAGATTGTCCATTTTCAGGGAGAGTTGCTCTTTGGTGTCGTTCCTAAATGGGGGATTTTTCTCCAGCCACTGGGATTTATGATCTTTTTCTTTGCAGCCCTTGCCGAAACAAAAAGAGTTCCTTTTGATCTCCCTGAGGGAGAATCAGAAATCATAGGATTTTTCACCGAGTACGGCGGACTTAAGTGGGGCCTTTTCATGATGACTGATTTTATGGAAGTCATTATTGTTTCCTGTTTGCTTACGACTCTTTTTTTTGGAGGATGGCAGGTTCCTTGGCTGGCAACAGACGGATTTCATTTTCCCTGGGGTGGGGAATGGCTGCTTTCTCATTGGGTTGTCGTTCTCTTCCAGGTGGCCGCTTTTAATATTAAAGTTTTCTTCTTTTCCTGGCTCCAGGTTTTGATTCGCTGGACTTATCCTCGATTTCGCTACGACCAGCTGATGGATATGGGCTGGAAACTTTTAATTCCTTTAAGCCTGGTGAATATAGTCGGAACAGGAATTTTGATGAGCATCTGAGATGATAAAAGCAATAGAGTACTTTATCGAGATCCTCAGGGGAAGTGTGATCACAGCACGTCATTTTTTTGTGAATATGTTCTTCCATATCTTAAAAGTTATGGGAATAAAGACAAAAAGAAAAGGAGCAGTGACTATCCAGTATCCAGAAGAAAAAAAGGAACTGGCTTCAAGACACAGAAGTCTGCATCGGCTTATGAAGCGAGAAAATGGGAAGCCACGTTGTGTGGCTTGTATGTTGTGTGTTACAGCTTGTCCTTCTGAATGCATCTATGTCGAGGCAGCTGAAGATCCCGACCTAGAGATTCAGAAATACCCTGCTAAGTTTATCATCGATCTAAGCCGATGTTGCTTTTGCGGCTTCTGTGTTGAGGCATGTCCTGAAGATGCCATTCGGATGGATACAGATCAAATAGAACTTGCGCAATACAGTCGTGAAGACTTACTCTATGATTTAGATAAACTCATCGGATGACAATCGATAGAATCATCCTTGATAACTTTGAAATCCACTGTTTGAGAGACGGATATTTTCATTTAGACGGGGGAGCTATGTTTGGCATTGTTCCTAAAATCCTATGGGAGAAAAAATGTGGTGCCGACAGCAAAAACAGGATAAAACTCGGGTTGAATTCAATGCTTATAAACACCAGAAAAGAATTAATTCTGGTGGAGACAGGAATGGGAGCTGAAATTGACCAGAAATTTTTTGATTTTTATTCTGTTGAAAGGAAGCCTGGACTTATTGCTTCGCTTCAAAAACTGGGATTTCAAACTGAGGACATAAATTTTATTATCAACACCCACCTTCACTTTGATCATTGTGGCGGAAATACCCTTAGAGACGAAAAAGGAGAGTTTGTTCCCACATTTCCAAAAGCAAAATACATCATCCAAAAAGGGGAGTGGGAGTATGCTCTTAATCCAAGCGAGAGGGATAGAGAGAGCTACTTAACCCAAAATTTTTTGCCTATAGAAAAACATGGCCTTCTCCAGCTTATGGATGGAAACGCAGAGATTTCAAAGGGAGTTGAGGTTCTCTTGGTTCCTGGACATACTTCTCACCATCAGTGTGTAAAAGTTTGCTCAGAAGGAAAAGTTCTCTTTTATCTTGGAGATTTAGTTCCCACTTCAGCTCATGTAGGGCTCTCTTATGTCATGGGCTATGACCTTTTTCCCTTGGATACGATAAAAAGTAAAAAGAAGATATTTGAACAAGCTATTGAGGAAGACTGGATTCTTTTTTTTACCCATGATCCTTTTTATTTTTTTGGAAAGGTAAAAAAAATAAAAAACAAATTCCAATTCCACACTTTTGGAGATTTTATCTCACATAGAAATTGAAGAATAAAATATTTCAATTTATCCTTCTTCTCATGCTCATTAACGGGCTCTTCCTTCCTGTAAAGGCAGAAAAAGAAGGTGGAAAAAAAGAAAAAAAATACTACTCCTCCACAAGCCTGTCCTGCGTCTTAACAAGAGGAAACAATAAGGATTTTTCATTCAGTTTTGATACAGAACAAAATTTTGATCTTAAAAAGCACAGACTGAATTTAAAAGCGAGTCTCATTTATTCTCACAAAAACAACGAGAGAAAATCAGAAATCTATTATTCCCACCTTAAATACGAGAGAGAAGTAAATTCTAAGACTTATTTACTTCTATTGCTCCGAGCCGACAGGAACAAATTAGCAGGCTATAACTTTCGGTTTGCTTTCTCGGGAGGAGGCGGCTATATATGGTTTAAGAGGAAAAAATTAGAAATATCATCAGAAGGAGTAATCGGCTGGAGCAGTGAGAATAACTTGGAGAGATTATTGTCAGGAAATATGGAGAGTGAGCCCATCAATGGGCAAAAGTCGATTACTTCTTCTTTTCTATCTTCTCTGATTTCCAGTAAACTCATTTATGATATCTCATCCACAGCCCAGTTAGTCCATCAGGAATCTCTTTTCCTGAACATGAGTGACTGGAAAGATTATAGATTAAATTCCTATACTTCTCTATCAGCTTCCATCAGCCGTTTTTTTGCCTTAAAAACGAGTATTCAAATAATTTACGAACACAGTCCTGTTCCTGGATTTAAAAATATAGATTTCTATTTACTCAGTTCGATTGTCATTAAAATTTAGGCTTTGTCCCAAAGTGACGGGATGAAGTTAAAAATCACCTTAAGGTACAGGGAAATGTCTCCGCTCTAGTTCAGATTTTT
>JAUWYH010000187.1 GCA_030615975.1 Candidatus Aminicenantota bacterium | reverse complement strand
GCCGTAGGAAGAGCAGGAGTCATAAACATTGAAAGAGAAGCCGATTTAAGCGGCCGGACGCACAATAAGGGTGTCCTCATTTTAGGAGGATACTTAAGAGGAAAATATGCCCAGAAAAAACCCTTTTCCCTATCGGCAAGCATTGCTTTCGAACAGTCTTATTCTGGAGTGGATGGGGACAGTGCTTCATCCACTGAAGTTTATGCTATTCTTTCCAGCCTTTCCAATCTCCCTTTAAGACAGGACATTGCCGTAACAGGCTCACTTAATCAGAGAGGAGAAATTCAGCCCATCGGAGGAGTAAACGAAAAAATAGAAGGATTTTTTGATGTCTGCAAGGCCAAATCCATAACAGGAAGCCAAGGAGTAATTATTCCCCATCAAAACGTCCAGAACCTTATGCTCAGAGAAGATGTGATAGAAACAGTGAGGGAAGGAAAATTTCACATCTATCCCATCAAAACTATCGACGAAGGGATTGAAATCCTGACTGGGATCAAAGCGGGAAAAAGAAAAGAAGACGGGACCTTTGAGGAAGGCATGGTGAATCACCTTGTGGATCAGGAACTGCAGAGGTTGGCCAAAAGCTGGAAAACATTTGCCACCGAAGGTGAAAAAGAATCTTAATTTAATCTCATTTCTGGGAAACTTTTCTCTTCAGTATATCAATTTCCTTCCGGGTGAGATAACGCCATTGCCCCCCTTTAAGGTTACCCAAGGATAAACCGTCAAATTTTATCCGCTGGAGTCCGACAACCATGTGGCCTATGGCCTCGAACATCCTTCTGATTTCTCTTTTCCTCCCTTCGTAGATTTCAACCCGGAGAACAGTTTTCTTTTTTGAAACTTCAAGAGGTACGATCTTCGCTGGAGCTGTTTTTTTGCCGTCTAAAAAAATGCCTTTCTTTAGCTTAGAAAGTTTTGAAGAATCTGACTCACCTTTGACTTTGACTAAATAAACTTTTTTGATTTTAAAGCGAGGATGAGTCAGCCGATAAGCCAACTCCCCATCGTTAGTCAACAGCAATAATCCCTCACTATTATAATCTAACCTTCCTACAGGAAAAACGCGCCTTTTTATGGATGTGAGCAAATCTCTAATCGTAGGTCTTCGCAAAGGATCTTTAAGTGAGACCAGATAGCCTGAGGGCTTGTTCAGCATCAAATAGACAAGTCCTTCCTCTATCTTGACCCTTCTTCCATTTACCTCAACTCTATCCTTCTCATCATCTATTTTAAAACCCAAAATTTGGATCACTTCTCCATTGACCGTTACCCTCCCTTCAGTAATCATCCTATCTGCTTCTCTACGGGAGGCGATCCCAGCCTGAGAGATGAATTTATTCAATCTGATTTCCATCTTCAGTAGTCTTTTCCCAAAAGATGAACGTTGCCGATTTTTACTCTCTTTAGACCGCCTTCTAAAGCCGCTTCTCTGCACTCTTCAGCATGGCGGCGGGACGTGCAGAGTAAATCTCTAAAATAAAAATGCGGATAAAAGCCCAGAAGAGAGTATGGAATTTCGGGATTAAGCGAAGCTATAAATTTTGCAATTTGAAAAACTTCCTCGCTCTCCACATAGCCAGGAACAAGGAGAGTACTTGCTACTACCAAAGGAGGTTCTCTCCTCCGCCTTGACCATTTAGCTGCGAGCTCAAAATTCTTTTTGGTCTGACTATTGCTGCGTCCGCATAAAGCCGTATTCAACCCTGAATGAAACGCCTTTAAATCAAATTTAACACACCCACCGCTTTCTTCAGCAATATCAAGTATCTCCTCCATGAAACGACTGTTCATCGTTCCGTTGGTCTCCCAACAAAATCTCAAGATTTTCCTCTGCTTCTGCGACAAGGCAAGACGTGAGGTATGAATAGAATGGGGAAGGTGGGGAGTAGGATCTCCGCCAAAATAGCAAACACAGGATGTTCTTTTATCGATAGCTTGAGCCAACTCATCGGATGATTGAGGCTTTTTCCCCTTAATGTCTTGCTTATGCTGCCAATTCTGACAGAAAAGGCAATTGAATGGGCAGCCGTAATAGAAAACAGCCAGGTTTTGAAATCCATATTCAGGGCCTTTGCGATGGGCATAATCAGGATATCCAGCTCCAGTCCCTCCCGGGCAAACCCAATCAGCAACACAATTGGTGGGCAAAGGGTCATAATACCAGGAAAAATATCCCATCTTTGGAGAGGGACTAATTCTCTTTCCTTCTCTATTTTCCCTTATTCCACAGAACCCTTTCGAATCCTTTCCAATCCGGCACTGGTTAAAACAATAATTGCAGGGAAGCCCCTCCTTTTCCTCAGGAGGCGCGAGGGGAAGATGGAAGTTTTTTCTAGACATTTGGTGAACCTCGCGAATTCGAGATTCAACTCCCAAAAAGTCATCAAGAATACACTTTCGACATAAAGCCAACCACTCAGAAATTAGACGGTTCTCTTTTCCACAACGGATGCACTTTCCCATAATAAAAAAACTAAACTAAAAGTAGATGTTCAACCCCCCACTGAGTGTAAAGTTTCCAAGCCCCAGCTTTCTCTCCTTAATATTGAGGTTAACGTGATGATACTTCCCTTCAGCCAGCAAGGAAAGCTTTCCTCCCAGTTTTAACTCTAAACCTATACCAAAATTATATCCTCCATCTTTATCTTTATCGATATCATGAATACTGGCTGTATAGTAGCCATAGCCAAAAGTGACATAAGGTTGGAGCAGAAAAATGGAAAAAAAATACTTTAAGTTTAATCCAATAAAATTGTAATCGATTTGATGCTCTCCCCACTCGAAATTTGAGAGATCTGAAAGCTCCAGATTATGAGCAGCCTGGAAATAATTCAGCTCAATTGCGATCATCATAAATTTTATCCCTGCTCGCAACCCATAGAAATAGGTCGTATCGGTGTCGAACTCCACATCTTTAAGGCTTGGTTTCTGAGCCGAATAGCCCCCCTGAACTCCAAAATAAAGGATTCCCTGGGCAAAAGCATTCGAAACAAACATAAATGTAAAGAGGAAGGCCAAAGCCAATGTAGATTTTTTTCTCATGTTAATTATTTATGTCTTTGGTTTTCCGCTTCGCTTTTCACCGTCTATGCTTCACGTTTCTCGCTTTTCTGTTTACTTTTCACTGTTTACTCTTTACAGTATTATAGTCGAGGTTTGGCCAATATTTCCATAATTTTAATATCAAAAAAATTTTGAGCATGCGCAGGGCGCAAAAGGATAGCCGTATCAGCTCCTCTGCCTGTCCCTCCAATTGAAATACAAGGTTCCCGTATCGCAATAAGTCCTGCATCGGCCGCCATAAGGGCGATCTCAACAGCAACCTTCGTCCCTTCACCGAATATCCTTAATGTATAGGCTATGATCTCCTCAAGTTCATAAGTTCCAAGCTTTTTCCTTACTGCT
>JAUWYH010000017.1 GCA_030615975.1 Candidatus Aminicenantota bacterium | reverse complement strand
GCAGAGAAACAGATGCTCATCCTGAAGACGTTAGACTTTAAAGAGCCTAAGACGAAGGAAGGAGCGAAATTCTTGGCGATATTAAGCTTAGATTCAGCTTTGATTGTTGATAATAGTCTTAATAAAAACATGTTCCTTTCTCTGCGTAATATCTCCAAAGTTAAAGCTGTTGATTACAATCAAGTCAATGTTTATGATGTCTTGAATCTTAAATGGCTTGTTTTTTCTCAAAGCGCCTTTGAATCTCTGATGGAGAAATTGAAGTGATTAAGGATCCTTATCAGATAATAATAAGACCTCTTATTACCGAAAAAAGTACATGGTTGAAAGATAAAAACAGAGAAATCTGTTTTGAAGTGCATCCGAATGCCAATAAAATTGAGATTAAAGAGGCTACAGAAAAGCTGTTTAAGGTAAAAGTGGATAGAGTTCGCGTCCTAAGGATGAAGGGTAAGATGAGAAGAGTTGGCCGCAATGTAGGGAGGAAAAAAAACTGGAAGAAAGCCTATGTGAGGCTCAAAGAAGGCGAAAAGATGATAGAGTACTTTGAGGCAGTTTAAAAATGGGAATAAAAATATATAAACCAACCACATCAAGCTTGCGGCAGAAGACTGGCCTGACCTTTGAGGAGTTGACTGCGAGCCACCCCTATAAACCACTTATTCGGCCCCTTTTTAAATCTGGAGGAAGAAATTCCAAAGGGCACATTTCCATTCGCCATCGTGGCGGCGGCCATAAAAGATTGTACCGCATCATTGATTTTAGACGAGACAAGATCGATGTTCTTGGTGTGGTGGAGACTATCGAGTATGACCCAAATCGATCGGCATTTATCTCTTTAATCAAATATAAGGATGGTGAAAGGCGGTATATTCTCACCCCCTTAGACTTGAAAATTGGGCAGAGCATTGTATCTTCTTCGAAACAGATGGATATTCTCCCTGGGAATGCCATGCCTTTAAGATTCATTCCGTTGGGGACGGTTATTCACAATATTGAACTGAGAATAAATAAAGGAGGACAGCTGGCTAAATCAGCAGGCACAGGTGCTCAGGTTTTGGCCAAGGAAGGAGATTATGCTCAAGTTAGACTGCCTTCCTCAGAGATTAGAAGAATTCATTTGGATTGTTGGGCCACAATCGGGCAAGTAAGCAATTTAGATCACCAGCATATTTCAATCGGGAAAGCTGGGAGAACTCGTTGGAGAGGACGCAGGCCTCATGTGAGAGGAACAGCCATGAATCCGGTTGATCATCCTCATGGTGGCGGTGAGGGAAAATCGAAAGGCGGCCGAAATCCTGTGTCTCCCACAGGTAAACCAACCAAGGGATACAAAACGAGAAGAAATAAAAGAACTCAACAGTTTATTATCAGAAGAAGGAGTAAATAATCAATGGCAAGGTCTTTAAAAAAAGGTCCCTTCGTTGATGAAAAGCTTATGAAAAGAATTAAAGCTTTAAGCTCCCAAAAAGAAAAAAGGCAGGTTATTAAGACTTGGTCTCGCCGTTCAACAGTAATTCCAGAAATGGTTACATTGACTATTGCCGTCCATAACGGAAAAAGATTTATTCCTGTATTTATAACAGAAGATATGGTTGGGCATAAATTAGGAGAATTTTCTCCAACAAGAACTTTTAAAGGACATACGTCAAGAACAGCAAGAACAATCAGGATGAAAAAGTAAAATGAACGAGCAAAATCTTGTCTCTCAAGCAGCAGCTAAATATGTGAGAATTTCACCCCAGAAGTGCCGATTGATTGCTGATTTAATTAGGGATAGATACGTTGGAGAGGCACTCACTATTCTCCATTTTTCCAAAAAAAAGAAAGCAAGTTTAATTGTCGAAAAGGTTCTTCGTTCTGCTATTGCCAATGCTCAACAGAAAGTTCCCAATATTGATGTCGATAATTTATATATTTCAAGAATATTCGTTAATCAAGGGCCTCAGATGAAAAGATCCAGATCTGCTCCTATGGGAAGAGTAACCCGTATCCTAAAAAGAGCAAGTCATGTCAATATTTTTTTAGAAGAGAGAAAAGGGAGATAAAAAGTGGGACAGAAAACTCATCCTTATGGATTCAGATTAGGGTTTAATAAACAATGGAGTTCTCGCTGGTTTTCGAAGGGAGCAGAGTATAGTCGATTAATTCACGAAGACCTAAAAATGAAGAAAACAGTCAAGAAAAGATATTATCATGCAGGAATTTCTAAAGTCGATGTGGAGCGAGTGGGTCCAAAGATAAGGGTAATAATCTACACGGCTCGACCAGGCATCGTTATCGGCCGTGGAGGAAAAGAAATAGAAAGTCTTAAAACCTATCTTCAGGAAATCGCTCAAAAAGAGGTTTATGTGGATATCAGAGAATTGGATAAACCTGAAATCGATGCCTTGTTGGTAGCTGAAGGAATTGCTGTCCAACTTGAGAAAAGAATCGCTTACCGAAGAGCTATGCGCAGAGCTGTGGGTTTGGCCTTAAGAATGGGAGGAAAGGGAATAAAAGTGATGTGTTCAGGTAGATTGGGCGGGGTAGAGATAGCGAGGTCTGAATGGTACTTGAGGGGCCAATTACCTCTCCAGACATTAAGAGCGGATATAGATTATGGTTTTACCGAGGCCTTCACCACATACGGCCAGATAGGCATAAAAGTCTGGGTTTATAAAGCTGATGTGGATAAGCCGAAGATGACCTCTCAGACAACTGAAATAGAGGAGATTTAAAACCATGCTCATGCCTAAAAAAGTCAAGTACAGAAAGCATCAGAGAGGGAGAATGAAAGGAAAAGCCTACCGAGGATCCACTCTTACATTTGGAGAGTATGGGCTTAAAGCTTTAGAGCCCTGCTGGCTTACAGCCCGTCAGATTGAAGCGGGCCGAATAACTATCACGCGTTATTCCAAGAGGAAAGGAAAACTCTGGATTAGAGTTTTTCCTTGGAAGCCAGTCAGTAAAAAGCCGACAGAAGTAAGAATGGGAAAGGGTAAGGGAGACACTGAGTTCTGGGTGGATGTCGTAAAGCCCGGAAGGATAATATACGAATTAGAGGGCGTATCTGAGGGCGTAGCCAGAGAGGCCATGCGCTTGGCTGCCCATAAACTTCCGATTGAAACCAGGTTTGTTTCAAGAAAAAATAAGGAACTCCGATGAAAGCACGAGAATTAAAAGAACTGTCAGAGGAAGAACTGCAAAGCAAAGAGGAAGAATTGAAGGATCAGCTTTTTAAGTTAAAATTCCAACATGCACTCGGTCAACTGGAAAATGCGATGAAATTAAAAAATATAAAAAAAGACATAGCTCGAATAAAAACAACACTCGAAGAAAAAAGTAGAGGAACAGAGTAAAGAATGAAAAAGAGTAAGGGAAGAAAGACAACTAAAATAGGAATCGTCGTCGGTGATGAGATGAAAAAGACTGTCACCGTACTTGTGGAAAGGTCAGTGAGGCATCCCTTGTACAAGAAAATCGTAAGACAGAGGAAGAAATTTTTAGTCCATGATGAGTACGAAAAATGCAAAATTGGAGATTTGGTTAAGATTATAGAAACAAGACCCCTGAGCAGAAGAAAAAGATGGCGTGTTCTGGAGATTGTGGAACTCTCCCACCGTGAGCCAGCAGAAGAAATTGAGGAAAAAATAGAATGATTCAGACAGAGACTATGCTCAAAGTGGCAGACAATTCAGGCGCAAAAAGGATTTTGTGTTTAACTCCTTTGGGAGGTGGAGTTGGAAAAACAGCCACAATCGGAGACGTTATTTCAGCAACAGTTAAAGAGGCTGAACCCGAAAGCAAAATTTCTAAAGGAAAAGTTGTTCGTGCTGTCATTGTTAGGACAAAAAAAGAAATTCGCCGCAGAGATGGCTCTTATATCCGCTTTGATGATAATGCAGCTGTTATCATAGACCGAGCGGGTGAACCAGTCGGGACCCGTGTCTTTGGTCCGGTAGCAAGAGAATTGAGAGAGAGGAAATTTATGAAGATTGTTTCTTTAGCACCGGAGGTTCTCTAATGAACAAGATACTATTGAGGAAAAATGATGTTGTAATTGTCAGGAATGGAAAAGATAAAGGCAAGGTAGGGAAGATATTAAAAATGATCCCTGAGAAGAGAAGAGCAGTTGTAGAAAAAGTCAATTTTGTTAAAGAATTTGTCCGACGTGACCAAAGCAAAAATATCCAGGGTGGTATCATGGAAAAAGAAGCTTCAATTCATATTTCCAACCTGATGCTTTATTGCTCGGAATGCGGCCAAGGAGTAAGAGTGAAAAATAGAAAGTTGGAAGACGGGAGCAAGCTCCGAGTCTGCGGGAAATGTGAGGCAAGTTTAGAGAGACAAAAATGAGGAAGGAGAGATGAATCGTCTTTTTGAAAAGTACAAGAAAGAGATCATTCCAGAACTACAAAAAGAACTTTCTATAAAAAATAAGATGGCCGTTCCCAGGCTAGAAAAAATTGTTATCAACATGGGAATTGGCGAGGCGATCCAGAATATCAAGATTTTGGACTCAGCCAAAAGCGAATTGAGTCTTATTACAGGACAATGGCCAGCAATTGGGAGAGCAAAAAAGTCCATTTCCTCTTTTAAGCTCCGCAAAGGTCAAGCTATTGCTTGCTATGTGACGTTGCGCGGTCGGAGAATGTATGAATTTTATGATCGTCTAGTGAATATTGTTCTGCCTCGTGTCAGAGATTTTCGGGGAGTATCTTCTCGAAGCTTCGACGGCCTTGGAAATTTCACTCTTGGGATAAAAGACCAACTTGTTTTTCCTGAGATAGATTATTCTAAAGTGGAAAAATCGCGAGGTATGAATATCACTATAGTCACTTCAGCTAAGACTAACGAACAGGCTTATAACCTTTTGAAAAAATTAGGCCTGCCTTTTAGTGAGGTTTGAAAAGGAAGGGAAAAATGGCAAAGAAATCATCCGTGGCAAAATATTTGAAAGAGCCAAAGTATCCAGAGAGGAAGAAAAGCCGGTGTCGAATTTGCGGACGATCACGGGGTTACTATCGGAAATTTGATATGTGCCGATTATGTTTCCGTGAGTTAGCTCTAAAAGGTGAAATCCCTGGGATCATTAAGGCATCATGGTAAATTTCAAGAAAGGAAAAAAAGATGAGTTTAACTGATCCCATCGCTGATATGCTAACAATGATCAGGAATGCTTCGAAAGTTAAGAAAAAAGAAGTCAGTATTCCTTCTTCCCGGATAAAAGTTGAGATCGCAAAGATTTTAAAAGAAGAGGGATACATAAAGAACTTTAAGGTCGTAGATGATAATAAACAAGGAAGTTTGAATCTTGTGCTCAAATATAGAGAAGATAATGAAAATATTATTTCAGGACTTCGAAGAGTCAGTCGTCCTGGCTGCCGAATATATTGTAAAAGAGACGAGATCCCCAAGGTCCTTGATGGACTTGGGATTGCGATCATCTCCACTTCGAAGGGAATTGCCACAGGAAAAAAATGTAAAGAATTAGGAGTCGGAGGAGAAGTTTTATGTTATATCTGGTAAATCATTCTTGTGAGGGAAAAAAGAAATGTCAAGAATAGGAAAACAGCCTATTCCCTTGCCTCAAGGTGTTAAGGTCAATATACTAGCGGAGATAATTGAGTTCGAGGGGCCCAAAGGGAAACTGATTTCTCTTCTTCTCCCTGGGATTAAAGCAAAACTTGAAGATAATAAACTTATCCTGACAAGACGAGATGATTCTAAACAGCAGCGATCCTTTCATGGTTTAAACCGGACTTTAGCTTTTAATGCTGTAGTGGGCGTATCCTCGGGCTTTTCCAAGCAACTGGAAATAGTGGGAGTTGGATATCGAGCTAAAGTCGAGAGAGATAGGCTTGAGTTGAATTTGGGCTATCCAAAGCCGATTATATATAAGATACCCAAAGACATCGAGATTGTCATGGAAAAGGCGACACTCATTACTGTAAAAGGAATCAATAAACAACGAGTAGGCCAAGTTGCAGATGAGATTCGAAGATTTCGCAAGCCTGATCCTTACAAGCTGAAGGGGATTCGTTATGTGGGTGAGCGCTTGAAAAAAAAGGAAAGGAAAGCGGGGGTAACCGATGTATAGGAATAAGGTGGAATTAAAGAAAAAAGCTAAAGAGAGAATAAGAAAAAGAATTCGAAAGAAGATAAAAGGAACTTCTGAGAGGCCAAGAGTTTATATCTTCAAGAGCAATCGTTATATTTACACCCAAGTGATAGATGATGAGAATGGAAGAATTTTAGCTTCGGCTTCCACTATAGAAAAAGAATTCAAAGAAAAAAATAAAAACCACAAAAATACAGAAGCTTCTAAAATTTTGGGTGAGACACTGGCAAAGAGATTAAAGCAAAAGAAGATCGAGAAGGTGGTATTTGATAGAGGGATTTCGCCTTATCATGGTCGTGTAAAAGCGTTAGCTGAAGCCATTAGAAAAGGAGGCCTTGTTTTTTAGTCCATGAGCGAAGGTTTTAGTAGGAGGAAACAGAGTGGTAGAGAAAGAACATAAAGAGGAAGAAGTCGAAGAACAAGAAATAGAATTAAAAGACCAGGTTATTTCTATCCGGAGAGTCACAAAGGTTGTTAAAGGAGGAAAAAACCTGAGCTTTTCAGCTTTAGTAGCTGTTGGAAACGAAAGCGGATTAGTCGGAATTGGCAAAGGAAAAGCCCGAGAAGTTCCTCAGTCTATAGCCAAAGGTGTAGAAGATGCTAAAAAAAAGCTAATCGAGGTGCCTTTGGCTGAGACCACTATTCCCCATGCCATCAAGGGAGAAGCTGGAGGGGGAGTTGTTATTCTCCGTCCTGCATCGAAAGGAACAGGAGTCATTGCCGGTGGAGCTGTAAGAATAATTATGGAATTGGCTGGAATAAAGGACATTTTGACTAAATCTGTCCGAAGCAATAATCCTATAAGCGTAGCTCATGCCACTATGAATGCTTTGGAGGGACTAAAAAATCCAGATAGGGTTTCAAAAGATAGAGGAAAACCAAAGGAAACGATATGGGAGTAAAGAAAGAGCAACCCAAGAAAACAGAGAAAGCAAAAATGGAGACAGCCAAGATAGAGAAAGTTCCTGAGGAAAAGTTATTGAAAGTGAAGCTAGTGAGAAGCCTCATTGGCCGTCCTCAGAAACAGAGAGAAGTAGTAAGTGGGCTAGGTTTAAGAAAAGTTAACTCGGAAGTTATTCGAAAAGATTGTCCTGAGATTTGGGGTATGGTAAAAAAAATACAACACCTGGTGAGTGTGGAGGTTGTGGATAAGAAATGAATTTAAGCAATCTCCATCCTGCAAAAAACTCCCGCAAGAAGAAACGCAGAGTTGGCCGCGGACCGGGCTCAGGACGCGGCAAGACAGCTGGCCGCGGTGCAAAAGGCCAAAAGTCCAGAAGTGGATATTCCAGCAAAAGGGGATTCGAAGGGGGCCAAATGCCCCTGCATCGCCGGGTGCCAAAAAGGGGATTTACCAATATTTTCAGAAAAGAATATCGAGAAGTGAACCTGAATAGATTAGAGAGAATAAGGAAAAAGGAAGTGAAGCTAAAAGATCTGCGGGAAGCAGGCCTTATAAAAAATGATAGAGAGCTCGTTAAAATTTTAGGGAGAGGAGATATTTTTTCTCCAAAGACAATACATGCCCATAAGTTTTCTCGTTCTGCCCAAAAGAAAATTGAAGAGGTAGGGGGAAAAGCTATTATTATAGGAAAACCATAATGCTAGAAAGTATTAGGAACATTTTCAGCATCCCTGACTTGAGAAAAAGGGTTATTTTTACTTTGGCCATTTTAGCCGTTTACCGAATCGGAGCTCAAATCCCTAATCCCGGGATAAGCGCTACAGCTTTAGCTGAGTTCTGGGAAGTTCAGAAGGGAACGATTCTGGGCTTTGTTGATCTTTTTTCAGGCCAGAATATGTCGCGAATGACTGTCTTTGCTTTGGGCATCATGCCTTATATCAGCGCCTCCATTATCCTCCAGTTGCTTCAGGTTGTCTGGCCTTACTTGGAGAGATTATCAAAGGAAGGAGAACTTGGCAGGAAAAAAATCACTCAATACACCCGTTATGGAACACTCCTTATTTGTGTCATCCAGTCCTTTGGTATCAGCATGTTTTTAGAGCGACTCACAAGCCCTGGCGGAGCGCCTATTGTACCCAGCCCAGGTTGGGGGTTTAGATTTTTGACAATCCTTACTCTCACCACAGGTACGGTCTTTATCATGTGGTTAGGAGAACAAATATCTGCACGAGGGATCGGAAACGGCATTTCTCTTATCATCTTTGCCGGCATTGTGGTTAATTTTCCGCGAGGAATTCAAAGTGTCTTGACTGGTTTAAGAACAGGAGATATGTCTCCTCTAAGGGTGATTTTTCTTATGATCTTAATGGTGGCTGTTGTTGCAATAATCGTCTTTGTCGAGAGAGGACAGAGGCGGATTCCGGTCTCCTATGCTAAAAGAGTCATCGGAAGAAAGATTTATGGAGGACAAAGCACCCACCTTCCTCTACGAGTGAACACCGGAGGAGTTATTCCTATAATTTTTGCTGCCTCTGTGATAACCATCCCTTCCACAGTAGCTCAGCTTATAAAGATTCCTGCTTTCCAGACAATTGCCCAACAGTTTGCCTTAGGAATGCCTCTGTATAGTGTGCTTTATGTTGCCGCTATCATCTTTTTCACTTATTTTTATGTTTCTATCATTTTTAATCCTTCGGATGTTGCAGATAATTTGAGGAAATACGGAGGCTTTATTCCAGGAATAAGACCAGGGAGGAACACTTCCGATTTTATAGATGGCGTCCTTTCACGAATTACTTTAGTGGGTGCTATTTATTTGGCTGCTGTTGCTATTTTGCCCGAGTTTTTGATTACAGGAGTTAAAGTTCATACTCTTCCGTTGATTGGAAGTTTTTTAGAGGCAAATTTGCCAAAGTTTTTGACTCAAGGATTGAATGTTAATTTTTATTTTGGTGGGACTTCAATTCTTATTGTAGTCGGAGTGGCTATGGATACATTGCAGCAAATCGAGGCCCAACTTGTTATGCGTCATTATGATGGCTTTATGAGGAGAGGACGGCTAAGAGGAAGGAGAGGGTGAGGATTATTCTATTGGGACCTCCCGGTTGTGGTAAAGGAACACAAGGAAATCTTATAAAAAAAAAATACGGTTTTCCTAAGATATCGACTGGAGATCTTCTCCGCAAGGCTGTCCAAGAAGGAACTCCTTTAGGGAAGAAAGCAGAGGTTTTCATGAATCAAGGAAAACTCGTAAGCGATGAGATTGTTGTCGAAATGATTACAGAAAGGATCGAAAATGTAGACTGCAGAGAAGGCTATATATTAGATGGATTCCCGCGAAATATTGTTCAGGCGCAGACTTTGGAAGAGATAGACGGGAACTCCCAAGAACTCGTTTTTGATATTGAAATGGATGAGAGAGCTTTGATAAATCGGCTCCAAGCCCGGCGGATTTGTCCTTGTTGCGGATCCATATATAACTTTTTGGTACGGAAGCCGAAGCGGCAGGGGACTTGCGATGTCTGTGCGGCTCAACTTATCCGCAGAGAAGATGATAATCCAGAAGTCATCAAGGAGCGTTTGCGGGTCTATCACGAAAAAACAAAAAAGCTCATAAATTATTATCTGAAAAAGAAAGTATATAACAAGATTGAAGGTACAGGAGAAATAGATACGGTGTTTGGAAGGATTTGCGCTGTTCTAGATAAGCAATTAATCAAATTCAGGGAGGATGAAGCCAGAAGATGATTATTTGTAAAAGCAGGGAGGAAATTTACGCCATAAAGTTGAGCAATCAAATTGTGGCTAAGATTTTAGCCGAGTTAAAGAAGATGATAAAACCAGGAGTTCAGACTAAAAAATTGGATGAGTATGCAGAAATGAGATCCAAAGAGATGGATGCTATTCCGGCTTTTAAGGGTTACCGTGGTTACCCTGCTTCTCTTTGCACCTCTATCAATGAAGAAATCGTTCATGGCATCCCTTCTTCTCGGACTTTACGGGAAGGAGATATCCTTAGCCTTGATTTTGGCGTCATCTACGATGGGTATTATGGCGATGCAGCCGTTACTTATCCAGTTGGAGAGATAAGTCCAAAAGCAAAGAAGCTTATCGACACCGCTAGACAGGCTTTTTATAAAGGGATCGGACAGATGAAGGAGGGAAGAAGAATATCAGATATATCTTTTACTATTCAGAGCTATGTGGAGTCCCAGGGATTTTCGATTATTCGAACTTTTGTGGGTCACGGGATAGGTCTTTCTCTTCATGAAGAGCCACAGGTGCCTAATTTTGGACAACCTGGACGTGGGCCAAAAATAAAACCGGGTCTAGTCTTAGCCATAGAGCCGATGATCGCAATAGGGGATTGGCAGGTCGAAATTTTATCGGATAATTGGACGGCTGTCACAAGAGATAGAAGTCTATCTGCTCATTTTGAACATACGGTAGCATTGACACAAAAGGGAATCGAAATATTAAGCGAGGTAGATGAAAAAGAGAGTTTGTCTTATCTAAAGGAGAGCCAGTATGCCTAAGGAAGATGTCATCGAGACAGAGGGGATTGTGATTGAGACGCTGCCTAATGCCATGTTTCAGGTGGAATTGGCCAACAAACATAGAATTTTAGCTCATATTTCAGGGAGAATGAGAAAGCATTTCATCCGCATTCTTCCAGGGGATAAGGTGTTAGTGGAACTCTCTCCTTATGATTTGACCAAGGGAAGAATCACTTATCGATTTAAATAAAGGATAAAGAGGATGAAGGTTAGAGCTTCAATAAAAAAAATGTGTCGGAACTGTCGAATCATTAAAAGGAAAGGGACTCTGAGAGTTATCTGCTCTAATCCCAAGCATAAACAAAGACAAGGATAAATGAGGTAAAAATGGCAAGAATAGTAGGAGTTACACTTCCCTCTGAAAAGAGGATTGAGGTTGGGTTAACTTACATTTATGGGATTGGACGTTCTAAAGCAAATAAGATCCTTGAAGAAGCCAAAATTGATAAAGACAAGAAGGTAAAAACTCTAAGTGAGAATGAGATAAACAAGATTCGTCAAATCATCGAGAAAAAGGAAAAAATTGAAGGGGATCTTAGAAAAGATGTCACCTTTAATATAAAGAGGCTGATTGATATCGGCAGTTATCGAGGATTGAGACATAGGAGAAAATTGCCTGCGAGAGGGCAGAGAACAAAGACCAATGCTCGAACAAGGAAAGGCCCTCGAGGCCACTCAATAAAAAGACTCAAGGCTAAGTAGAGGGAGATTTAGATGCCAAGACCCAGGAAAAAAGCAAGGAAGAAAAAGGTAAGGAAAGACATTGGTTTTGGTGTGGCTTATATTCAGTCCACATTTAACAATACCATAATTACGATAACGGATCAGCAGGGAAGCACGGTTTGTTGGGCAAGCGCTGGTACCGTTGGGTTTAAAGGAGCCCGGAAAGGGACGCCTTTTGCAGCTCAATTAGCTGCGAAAGAAGCTTCAGTAAAGGCAAAAGAATTCGGAGTAAGGTATGTTGATGTTAGGATTAAAGGACCAGGTGCGGGAAGAGAGTCAGCGATCCGTGCCTTGCAAGCCCAAGGTTTAGAAATAAAATCCATAAGAGATATTACTCCTATTCCCCATAACGGCTGTCGCGTCCGGAAAAGAAGAAGAGTTTAAAATGTCGATCTAAGGAGAGAGTGATGGCAAGATACAGCGAATCTGTTTGTAGACTCTGTCGAGCAGAGAAGGTGAAACTTTTTCTAAAGGGAAGTAAGTGTTTGAGAGAAAAATGTCCAATAGAGAGAAGACCATACCCTCCAGGTGAACATGGAAGAATGAGGAGAAGAATCTTAGGATATGGTATTCAGCTCAGGGAGAAGCAAAAGCTGAAAAGATATTACAGCATGTCTGAAAGGCAATTTCTGCTGTTCTTCCAAAGAGCAGAAAGAAAAAAAGGCATTACAGGAGAAAATCTTTTAACTATGCTTGAGCGAAGGTTGGATAATGTTGTTTTTTTAGTAGGATTCTCTCATTCTCGAAGTCATGCGCGCCAGTTAGTGACTCACGGTCATTTTCGATTGAATGGACGGAAAGCTAACATTCCATCTCTTTTAGTGAGTAAGGGAGATGTTATATCTTTTCGAGAAAAATCAGCTGAACATGAGGAGTTAAAAGCTATTTTCGAGCTTAATAAAAACAAAGCTGTTCCTGGTTGGTTAGAAATGGATAGAGAAAAGATGGAGGCAAAAGTTCTATCTTTTCCAACCAGAGAAGATGTGACCACCCCTGTGGAAGAGCATTTAGTTGTTGAGCTTTACTCCAAATAGAATGTTTTTTTAAGCAACTGGGAACATAGAAAGCTTAAATCTTTGTTGCCTGAGTGATGGAAGTCGGTAAAAAAGAGAAAGAAAAGGAGGCATTATGACAGAAACAGGATTTCAGAGGCCCAAATATCTTGAATGTGATTATGATACTTTAACAGATAAATATGGACAGTTTTCTGCTCAGCCTTTCGAAAGAGGTTACGGCATTACAGTAGGGAATGCTTTACGAAGAATTCTTCTTTCTTCTATAACAGGAGCGGCTATAACAAACGTCCGGATTCAAGGTGTTCTTCACGAATTTTCCACTCTTCCTGGAGTGGTAGAAGATGTGACAGATATCATCCTCAATTTGAAAAGTATTCCTTTAAAACTTATGGGCAATGAACCAAAAACAATGAGTCTGAAAAAAGAAGGTCCTGCCGAAGCAAAAGCATCTGATATCGTCCATGATTCAGATATCGAAATTCTTGATCCAGATATTCGCATTGCTTCTCTAGATAAAGATGGGAAATTGGATGTAGAAATGATTGTTAGGAACAGCAGGGGATATATTTCTGCTGATAAAAATTTCGATGAGACGCTAAGTGTAGATTTTATTCCGATTGACTCTTCTTACTCCCCTGTAAAAAAGGTGAACTATAATGTTGAGCCAGCAAGGATTGGCAAAATGATTGAGTATGAAAATTTAACCATGGAAATCTGGACAACTGGGGCCCTTACTCCCCAGGATGCCATAGCTCAGGCATCGAAGATACTGAGAGATCATTTAGTTATTTTCCTTAATATTGTCGATGAGCCTTTAAAAAGAGAACAAGCTCCCGTAAAGAAAGAGGTTCCTTATATCTCTCAGTTAGATATTTTGTCAAAAACTATAGATCATCTTGAACTTTCTGTCAGGTCAAACAATTGTTTGAGAGCTGCTGGAATCGAAAAGATCTATGAATTGGTTCTAAAGACAGAAGATGACCTATTGAAGACCAAGAATTTTGGCCGCAAATCATTGACTGAGATCAAGGACACCCTTCAACAATTAGGCTTAGGCTTAAATTTGGAACTTCATCCTAAATTAGTAGAGCAAATAGAAGGAAAGAAAGAAGGAGAAGAAGGAGCCAGTGAATGAGACACCGTGTCAATGGGAAAAAATTAAGACGAAACACAGCTCACAGGCGAGCACTGTTGCGTAACCTTGTAACTTCTCTTTTGGAGCGAGAAAGGATTAGGACTACTTTGGCTAAGGCGAAGGCAACAAGACCTATTGCCGAAAAAATGATTACCTTAGCCAAGAAAGATACTCTTCACACCAGACGTTTGGCTTTAAGATTCATTTTTAAAAAAGATATTGTCAAGAAGCTTTTTGAGGAAATTGGACCTCGCTTTAGCGAAAGGCCAGGTGGGTATACAAGGATAGTGAAGATCGGTCCCCGGGCAGGAGATGGAGCAGAGGTGGCAATGATCGAACTTGTCGGCTCAGAATTTAAAAAGAAGAAAAAGAAAAAAGAAAAAGCAAAAGCCAAGAAATAAAGGGAAGCATCTCCAAATCCGTGATATATTGAAATTATAATACAGGTTTTTGGTAATGGCTTCGCTCCCAATCAGATTTTTAACGCCATTCTTCATTCGACCTTCTCAGCTGCTGCGTAACTCGCTCCGCTCAGACATACTCGCAGGTCGACTTCGTCGA